>NZ_JAZGVT010000033.1:0-28067 GCF_036440755.1 Methylobacter sp. Wu8
AAAGGCTAAAGGCTAAAGGCTAAAGGCTAAAGGCTAAAGGCTAAAGGCTAAAGGCTAAAGGCTAAAGGCTAAAGGCTAAAGGCTAAAGGCTAAAAATTGAACGGCTTATTAAATCCAAGCGCAAACTTTTTTGCCTTTAGCCCTTCACCTTTTGCCTGTTTTTTTATTCTTTATTAAGCTGCAAAACGGCCAGAAATGCTTCTTGAGGAATCTCAATATTGCCGACCTGTTTCATCCGTTTCTTACCGGCTTTTTGTTTTTCCAGCAGCTTTTTCTTACGGCTGATGTCGCCGCCGTAACATTTCGCAATCACGTTCTTCCGCATCGCTTTAACGGTGGACCGAGCGATAACCTTGGAGCCAATCGCCGCCTGTATCGCAACCTCGTACATTTGCCGCGGAATCAGGTCTTTCATCTTTTCAACCAAATCCCGGCCCCGATTTTGGCTCAGGTCGCGATGCACGATGATAGACAGCGCATCCACTTTCTCGGCATTAATCAACACATCCAGTTTGACCAGCTCGGCCGGCTGGAAACGCAGGAACTCGTAGTCAAACGATGCAAAGCCGCGGCTGACCGACTTTAAGCGATCGAAAAAATCCAGCACCACTTCGCTGAGCGGCATTTCATAATGCAGCGATACCTGTCTGCCGACGTACTGCATGTCTTTCTGCACGCCACGCTTTTCTATGCACAACGTGATCACGCCGCCCAAATAGGTTTCAGGAACCAGGATATTGGCCCGGATAATGGGTTCCCTGATTTCCTTGATGGTCCCCATATCCGGCAACTTGGCCGGATTATCGATCATCAGAACCTGTTCGTTCTGGGTGATGACCTCATAGATAACGGTAGGCGCCGTCGTGATCAGATCGACATCGTATTCCCTTTCCAAACGCTCCTGCACAATTTCCATATGCAGCATGCCGAGAAAACCGCAACGGAAACCGAAGCCTAAAGCCTGCGAGGTTTCCGGCTCAAAATACAAGGAAGCGTCGTTCAGGTTTAACTTCTTCAGCGCCTCGCGCAAATCCTCGTAATGATCGGAGCTGACCGGATACAAGCCGGCAAAAACCCGCGGCTGAACCTTTTGAAACCCGGTGAGCTGCTCAGCAGCCGGGTTATCCGTCCAGGTAATGGTGTCGCCGACCGGCGCGCCGAAAATGTCTTTGATACCGGCCACGACATAACCGACTTCGCCGGTATTTAAAATATCCTTTTCCAGCCGTTTGGGGGTAAAAACGCCGACCTTTTCGGCGATAAACGACTTGCCGGTGGACATGATGGTGATCTTTTGCTTCCTGCGGATACTGCCGTGCATAATCCTGACCAACGACACCACGCCCAGATAACTGTCGAACCAGGAATCGATAATCAACGCCTGTAACGGACCTGCCGTGTCGCCTTCAGGCGGCGGAACTTTCAGCACCAATTGCTCCAGCACATCCTGCACACCCAACCCTGTTTTAGCGCTGATCATCAGCGCCTCGTCGGCCGGGATGCCGATCACCTCTTCGATCTCATTCTGCACCCGCTCGGGCTCGGCAGAAGGCAAATCGATTTTATTCAACACCGGCACCACTTCGAGCCCCTGCTCTATCGCCGTATAGCAGTTAGCGACGCTTTGCGCCTCGACGCCCTGAGCCGCATCGACGACCAGCAGCGCACCTTCGCAAGCCGCCAAAGACCTGGAAACCTCATAAGAAAAATCGACATGCCCCGGAGTATCGATGAAATTAAGCTGATAGGTCTCGCCGTCTTTCGCCTTAAAATCCAGCGTGACGCTTTGCGCTTTAATGGTAATGCCGCGCTCTTTCTCAATATCCATCGAATCGAGCACTTGCGCGGACATTTCCCTGTCGCTCAGGCCGCCGCAGATTTGAATGAAACGATCAGCAAGCGTCGATTTTCCATGATCGATATGCGCGATAATGGAAAAATTTCTTATATGTTTTAAATCCACTTGGTTTTCAACTTGTTATGGTAGTGTTAATGCATGGCGCCAAACATTGTCGTAATCGTATTTGCACACCTGTGTCAGCCTGCATTGTAACAGAT
The DNA here is from genome assembly GCF_036440755.1 of Methylobacter sp. Wu8. Classification (NCBI taxonomy): domain Bacteria; kingdom Pseudomonadati; phylum Pseudomonadota; class Gammaproteobacteria; order Methylococcales; family Methylococcaceae; genus Methylobacter; species Methylobacter sp. Wu8. The sequence continues at coordinate 2,059 of NZ_JAZGVT010000033.1, forward strand.
TTAGACCTGTTCAAAGCCAATGTTGAGGGATATTGCGCACATTAGCCTCACTGATTTTGGGGCGTAACATCATCATTACCCGGCTTCGCCGTCTCCGCAGTTACTCCCAACCAACTGTATATCCGCTTAACAACCAAGCCTTCATCATGCAGATAAGCATGGCCTTCATCGTCGATTCTAATCTGCCGGTAACCCGCATTTTCTTTTGCCGCCAAGCGCCTGTCCCTGGCGCTTTGTGTAACATCAGGCACATCTACCGCACCATAAATATCCAGCATCGGAATATTGATTTTTTTGATAAATTCCAGCGTTTGACCGGCTTTGTTGTCGGTAATCGGCGCCGGCAGACTGATAGTCACCAGCGCTTTAATATCCAGCCCCTGCTCACTGAGCGCATAAACACTCATCAGTCCGCCCAGCCCATAACCGGCCACAATGATATTTTCCGCGCCACCGCTCCTTGCATAGTCGATTCCGGCCCGAATCCGCGCCGCCGCCTCAGGAAACAACGCATAATAATCTTCCTGTCCAGCGCCGACTTCCCTGAGCGGCATTTGCAGCGAAAGCGTCGCCCAGTTATGCTCGGGCAAAAAAACTCTCAAGCCGTAAATCAGCGGCCGCTGATCGGGATGCCCCCCCATATCATGGAGAATAATAACGACCCCTTTCGTGCCGGCTTTTTCGGTTTCGGTATAAACACCGAGGAATTTTTTTTCACCGGACTCCAGCCAGACCGCCTTACCGATAGTCAGCGTCTTGTTAATGCCTTCGGCAAAATCGGCTTCCCGCTTTTCATCGCCGGCCCAACAGACATCGCCAAGCAAGCAGCCCATGCACAGCACAAAAACAACAGCCCCGAGCAACTTCATCGGCTCTCACTCCAGGCCGTAAAAATCGCTGTAGCGATATAAATCATGCACATGCCGTAACAACACCATAATGACCGACGCAACCGGCAATGCCAGCAGTATGCCCAGAAAGCCGAACAACTGGCCTCCGGCCAATACTGCGAACATAACCGCAACCGGATGCAGGCCGATTTTATCGCCCACCAGCATCGGCGTTAACACCATGCCTTCCAGCGATTGTCCGATGATGAAAACAATACCGACCGGCACCAGTTGTATTAAGTCATGAAATTGCACCAAGGCCGCCACGCAGGCCGTAACGATACCGACAATCGACCCCAGATAAGGCACGAAACTGACCAACCCGGCCAACATGCCAATCAACAAAGCCAAATCGAGGCCGGTCATCCACAAGCCGATACTGTAAATACAGCCCAAGGCCAGCATCACATAGAACTGCCCGCGGACAAAAGCCGCCAATACCGTATCGACTTCGCGTGCCAACTTGGAAGCGGTGGGCGCGACACGCCGGGGTAATAAATCATGGATTTTGGCAATCAGACCGTCCCAATCGCGCAATAAATAGAACGTGACCACAGGGATGAGCAGCAGGTTCATCAGCCATGCGGCTATCACCCCCCCGGAATGCGAAACCGAGCTCATGACCGTTGCGGCAATGCCGCCCGCTTGCTCCCAATGGCCTTTAATCAGATTAATAATCTGGCTAAGATTAACCGGCCTGATGCCCAGGTGAAACCGCCGCTGCAACCAGGGAATGACGGTCTCATTGAGCCATGCGACATAGGCGGGCAGGTTGCTTACAAAATGCTCGACCTGATATTCCAACAGCGGCACAAGCAACAATAAAACCAATGCCAAAACCAGCGTCATCACGGCAAAAACCACCAACACGGCCTTGGTTCTGGATAATTGATAGGTTTCCAGCTTATCGGTTAACGGATCGCCGAGGTAAGCCAACATCGCTGCAAACGCAAACGGCATCAATACCGGGGCCAACAGGTAAACCAACCAAGCCGAACCTGCGATAAAAGCGAAAACCAGCCATTTTTGTGAATCGGTCATTACAAAACCTCAATGCAATATGTATCTGTGTAGTTTAGTACCGCCAATTACCGCCGCCGCAACAGGAAGAACAACCGATATGATTGGCGCAATAAATGTTCGCCGCATTCCTTTTGCAGTCTAACTGCGTATAAAGCCATATCGATATTAAGGATCGTGCATAAATTAATTTAGGCAATTACCATGAAGAGCATGAAGACTTAAACCTTTCATGCCGCTTCATGTCCTTCATGTCCTTCATGGTTAAAAAATGAAAAATAAAACTTGCTCAAGTTATTTCATGCATGTTTCTTAACAACCCCGTCCATTGCAAAAATAAGCGGCAATCGAACCGGTTTTTTTAGGACTTATCCGTTCCAGTGCGCAGGTCAACCGCCATGAACGCTTAATGCCGTCCTTCACCAGAATCGGCGCAGACATCGCCTCGACAGGCGTATGATGTAAAAAAGCGCTCCAACGCCTTGTTGCAGAACTTTTCATAACTACGGGTAGAAAGTGCCGTAGCACCGTGTATTCAATCGCTTATAAACAAGCCGATGCTTACTGCCGCATCGGCTTGTAGAAAAACTTCCCCTACGATTACGGCGCCAGATTGAGCGCAACGACCGCAGCCGCGATAGCCACTAAGGCCAGTATTATCAGCACAATAGTGCCTTTCTTCGTACTGAAAAAATTAACTGGTTTATCTTCCAGAATTTCCACACCTTCAATATAGGCATTAACCGCTTTGAACTTGCCCCGATTATCTCTTGCTACCTGGTAATGAATAACATCGCCGGTCAACGGGCGGCGACTCGTTCCCTTAAGCGCCGAAATATGGATAAAAATATCTTTTCCTCCATCATCAGGGCTGATGAAACCAAACCCTCGATCTTCTTTCCATGTTTTTAAAACTCCCTTAATCATTGTCTTTGTCATAAAATTTCTTTTGTTGTTTTTAGCCTTGTCCGCGCGAATGGGTAAAAAGCGCCAGCCGTTTTACAGCTGTTTTTACGAGCCTACAGCGAGTACCTCTGCTGTTTTATCGTTTAGCGAATCCAATCTCCGGCGCTTATAAAACAAATAATCCCGGTTAGATACAAGATCCAGCCGTGATATTTCGTGGCCTAGATTTGTTTCTTTATGATGACCTTATCATCGATAATCAACTCCGATATTCCGCCCAAAGACGCATGCAATGTACATGATGCCGTTTTGAACCCTTTTTCACCCACCCATTTCAACGTCACATAGGTTTCCTTATCGCTCTCGACTTCGGAAGGGAAAAATACCTGCTCCCCTGTTTGCTCCTTGATTTTTGGCGGACACTTTTCATTTGCCATGGTTTGCATTGCAACATTGTTTCTAATCTTAGCCGCAGCTTCGACTTGCTCAACAGGCTGATCTTCCTTACTTAAGCCAACCATAACAAAACCCATTACAAAAACGGCAATAACAGCCAGCATTATTTTTTGTGCTTCAGACATTTTTCTCTCCTCATTGTGACAATCGCCAACCATTTTACAGGTTGACCTGCGTATTTACCTTAAAATTCTATGAATGCAATCCATCCTCAACAATTTGCCTGCATTGTTGGCGCAACGCCTTTTAAAACTCAATCCCCTGTTCCGCCTTGATGCCTTGTTCATAAGCATGTTTTACTTTGACCATTTCGGTTACGGTATCGGCGCAATCGATGACCTCAGGCGCCGCATTGCGGCCCGTCAAAATCAAATGCATCCAGGCCGGTTTTTCATCGCGAATGAAATCGGCTATTTCCTGGCCGGAAATCCAATTATAGCCGCAGCAGTAATTGATCTCGTCCAGCAGCACCACGTCGAATTCTTCAGACAGGATCTTGGCTTTGCTAAACTCCCAAATCTCCCGGCTGGTTTTAATATCCTGCTCAGGATTTTTAGTATCCCAAGTAAAACCGTCGCCCAAGGCATGCCATTCGATATTATCAAAGCGTTCGGCGGCTTTTTGTTCGCCGGTTTGCCATTTCCCCTTAATATACTGGACCACGCAGATTTTCATATCCCAGCCTGCGGCACGGAACACCATACCTAAAGCACTGGAAGACTTTCCCTTGCCTGAGCCGGTATTGACCAAAACCAGCCCCCGTCGTCTATCTCTCGACTTCATAACACCATTCCGTAATTTGAGTATACATAAGAACTCTCGTCTTATAGCGACCGGCATTATCGCCTGAATCCAGTTAAAATCAAATGTCTGGCTTTGCACCGCACGCGCTGTTCAATCACGGAGCCGGATTTGCAGAACAATTATTTCTAAACGTGCATGACATTGCCGTCATCAGGGACAGGAGGACCGGAACCGGGTTACAGCGGAATTTTCCAGCTAATGCTCAAGATGCGCGCGGTGGTAAAGCGGCGCTCGCAAAGATTTGAGGGATTTAAATGACTTCTACGCCGCCGCAATCGATTTTTGCGGCCCTTAGTTTGTTAGCGGCCAAAACACGGACGGCCTATTTTTATGGCGAGCGATGAGGATTATATACCATCGTGGTGTATTGAGATTTGATGCCTGTTTTTTGATAACGCAGAGTTTGATACCTTGCCGTGCTTAGTTTTATTTTATAAGCACCGCTAAAATCGGCGCAGTGGCATCGATTAGCACTATTTTTTTTGCGCATCGCGGGCGCTTAACACCTCAAACTCAAGTTTTATGGCCCGCTGCACCCATACATCGCATGATAGTTTAAGTTTCCAGTTTTCCCGCTTTAACTTATAAATGTACTCGTTAGAATCTTTTAGATGGGACTCTATCACCTTAAGCTGGCTTTCAATCTCACCCAGAGTTTGAGTATTTCGTTTCAATGTTTCACGCAGCAAATGCTGAGCATGCTTGCTTTCGTTTAATTCAATTATTTTTTGATTTATTTCACTTTCAAGCTGCTCTATCTTGGTCACGCAAACTCCCCCGGCCATCGCCATAAAACTGCGGTATTGAAGCGGTTGTTCCTGATCCCTGTTTTTTATGCCCCGGATTACCTGATGCTCTGAATACCTGATGTTATGGTGCAAATAATTCCGCTATTTATTTGCACCTTATACATGCCCCAAAAACGCCAAACCGGACCTATCGAATTAAAACTCTTCCCATTCGCTATCGTCGTGTTTTGGCTCCCTATGAATAACGGGCGCTACCGGCTTTGGCCCCGCCACGCGAGCAACCGGAGCTTTGGCTTTTAGCGGAGCGGAAATTTTCTTTGATGAGTTTACTTTAAAAAAATTGAGTAACTTGGTCATGTTGGTGGACTGCTCGCTCATTGAAATACTGCCCGCTGCCGCCTGTTCCGCCAAAGCCGCATTTTGCTGGGTAATATCGTCCATTTGAGAAACCGCCTGGTTAACTTGTTCGATGCCTGCGGATTGCTCGGCGCTGGCGCTGGCGATGTGGGCGACAATGTCGCCGACTTTCGCAACGCTCTCGACAATTTCATTCAGCGCGGCGCCGGTTTCATTAACGAATGCCGTTCCGGCGCGGACTTTCTGCACACTGCTCTGAATCAGTTCGTTACTTTGCTGGGCGGCATCCGCGCTCCGCTGAGCCAAATTACGCACTTCCGTCGCCACAACCGAGAAGCCGCGCCCCTGCTCTCCCGCCCTGGCCGCTTCAACGGATGCGTTTAACGCCAACAGATTGGTTTGGAATGCAATTTCATCAATCACGCCGATAATCTCGGCAATCTTGTTGCTGCTGTCATTGATTTCCTGCATGGCTGCGATAGCCGACTTAACCACATCACCGCCTTTTTGGGCCAATTGGCTGGCCGAATTAACAACCTCGGTCGCTTGAACCGTATTCTGCGCATTATTTTTCACGGTGCTGGCCAGCTGTTCCATGCTGGCCGCGGTTTCTTCGAGGCTCGCCGCTTGCTGCTCCGCACGGCCGGAAAGATTGTTGTTGCCGCTGGCCATTTCCTGCGATGAGCTGTCTATAAAATCGGCCGCATCCCGGATTTGAATAATAAAATCGCTCAATTTTGCCAGTGTGCCATTGATATTATTCTTGCATTCGGCATAGACTCCTTGGTAATCATTAGTGATAGAACTGGTTAAATCGCCTTGAGACATACTTTCCATAACTCTGTTGATGTCATTAAAGGCGCACTCTATGACATCCGTCAGTTCATTGATACCGGACGACAACATTTTGGCGAATCCTTGCTTGTCGCCCATGTTAATGCGGCTGCTCAAATCGCCTGCTTTAATATCCTGCACTAATTGTTCAATCTCGTGTTCAATTAAAATGTCCAGGGTTCTGTTCTTCCATTCCGCAACAAAACCGATGCGCTCGCCGTCATCATTAATAACCGGGCTGGCAACCACATTCATATGCTGGCCGGCAATAACCAGTTCCGAACTGTACGGTTGCGTTAGGCTTGCCAATAAGCGTCGCTGGTGAGCAGGGTCCTTGTGAAAACTATCGATATTGGCGCCGATCAGTTTATCGACAGCGAAATTCGGCAACTGCTTGCGAATATCCTGTTCGACTTCCTTGAGCATCTTCTCAACGCTCTCGTTGGTATAAATGATTTCCAGATTGTTATCGGCCACCATGACGCCGGACTGGACATTATCCAATGCCTGATTGATCCGCATGGCTTTTTCAGCAGCCTCTCTGGATTGCGCCAAATCCAGACTCAGATTCACTTCCATTGAATACAGGCCGCGCTGAAAATCGCCGACCAGATCATTCCGGGTTAAATCCTGCACATTGCCGAATCTTTTCTCTGCCAGACGATAAAAAATACCGATGGTTTTATTTAATACCGTGGTAAAGCTTTTGATCACATTGAAACCAATTGCCGATGCAACCGCAACTGATGCCGCAACACCGGTCAACAGCAAATAGTCCTGCACTAAAAACAACCGATACATCAGGTAAAAAACGGGTATCAGAAGCACCGCCAACGCCACCGCCATTTTTTTCCAGGCGTCCATCTCCTTGATTGACTTGACCACGGCAGCTAAACCGGTAGGCCTTATTGTTGCTTTCCCTGCATTAACCAGCTGATATAACTGTTCTGCCTTTTCAATTTTTTCACGGCTTGGAGCGCGCCGGACGGAAAGGTATTCATGAACTTTCCCATTTTTAAATACTGGCATTGCATTCGCTTCCACCCAGTAATAGTCGCCGGATTTCGCCCTGTTTTTTACCAACCCCTGCCAGGGTCTAAGCGATTTTAAAGTCAGCCACAAATCTTCAAAAGCGGCCGCCGGCATATCGGGATGACGAACAATATTATGACTTGCGCCTATGAGTTCATCGCGGGTAAAACCGCTGATATTGATGAACTCGTCATTGACGTAAGTAATAACGCCTTTCAAGTCGGTTCGAGTAATCAACAACCCACCTTTTTTCATCAGGATTTCCTGATTAGTTACAGGCATATTCATTTTCATTTGTGCTTCACCTTACGAACTAAAACATTCGTTATATTATTAATCGTTGGTTCGTACTTTCTAATTCAAGATTTGAAAGATACCCGCCGCACACCCTGCCTAACTCTTGGCGCTGATCACTTCGCACTCATGCCGTCAGTAAACTACGGTTTTTTCTTTCCCAAGATTTCCTCGACGCGCCCAATACAGCCCCCAATAACTGCCGATTTGTAATACTCGGATAACTTTCCGGTGGAATCGTGACTTTATCTATAACCTTTTTTATTTCCGATTTGGAAGCATAAAAACATAATGCTTTATTAGTTATATTTTTTTAGTTAACGAATTGGCTATCGGAATAACTCCCGCTTCTCCCCTCTCGGAGAGCAACCGTCATTTATAATTGTACATAGCCATGTTGTTCTCAAGTGCTAAAACAGTTTTTAATCAACAATCCTGTTGCCCACTCTTTACCCGTAAGAATCATTAGCCGAACGTAAACAGCGTATTGCTGCATGGATTTCGCTCCGCACGCTGACAACGAAAAAGTGAAATACGGACTGACTGAATTTTTCTGCCGAAGAAGTAGCATGGCCGCGCGCTTAATAAAACTTCAAGAGGACATTCGTGAAATAAGCGACCCATTTTGGCTGGCGATTATGAGCCAAATCAGGACGGTTAGAAATCAGCCAACCGCCCTCAAATACATAAGACTCACAAGAAGCATTGTGTAAGCATATTCCTACACAACACAAATCAATCAGACAAATTTAATCACTCAAGCAAATCGTTCTTGAATGCGTAATGAATAATTTCGGCGTTTTTAGACATGTTCATCTTTTTCATCAGGCGGGTCCGGTAGGTGCTGATGGTTTTCACACTGAGCGACATCTGCTGGGCAAGATCAGTAATGCTTTTACCCGCACAAATGCCGCAAAAAACCTGAAACTCCCGGTCGGTCAGCGTAGCGTGCAGCGGTATTTCCTGGTTTGTATTCAATTCCGCAATCAGTTTTTCAGTCATCGTCGAGCTGATATATTTCCCTCCCTTGGCGACCTTGCGAATCGCCGCCACCAATTGCTCGGGAGCGCTCTCTTTGGTCAGATAGCCGTCCGCACCCGCACGCAGCATTCTGATCGCATACTGATCTTCAGGATACATGCTCAGGATCAGGATAGGCAACTGAGGAGATTGATGCTTCGCCAGCTTAATCAACTCCATGACATTTTTACCCGGCATGGCGATGTCGAGCAGCATGACGCTCCATCCCTCGCACCGTATAAGTTTCAAGGCCTCATCGCCGGAACCGGCCTCGCCGAATATTTCCATATCGGGAATATCGGCGAGGATTTGTTTCAGCCCTTGCCTGACAATGGCATGATCATCGGCAATCAATATTTTAATCATGGCCGCCTTCGGACGACTTTAGACGCATGTTTAACACGAGCGTGGTTCCCTTTCCCGGTTTACTGTCGATGGCGATTTCTCCGCCGCAATGGCGTGCGCGCTCATGCATGCCCAAAATACCGTATTTACCGGGTTTGTTCATCTGCGCCTCCGTCATACCGCAGCCGTTATCCGTTATTTTCATCACCAGACTATTTGCGGCGGTTTCAACATCAAGCGTTACTTTGGTCGCTCTGGAATGTAAAGCAATATTGGTTAATGCTTCCTGCATAATCCGAAAAATCGCTATATCCGTACCGTCATCGATCACGATATTATTTTCCGGCATCGTCAGAACGCATTGCATGCCGGTTTGCTGCCTGAATTCATCGAGTTTCCAGTCGATCGCGGCTAATAAACCCAGATGATCCAGAATGCTTGGCCGGAGGTCGGCAATAATACGCCTGACCGACCCAATCGCATCGTCCAATTGCCGATTCATCACCGTGATTTTTTCATGACATGCAGACCGGCCTGCCGGTAATTGTTTACTCAACCAGCTTAAATCCATTTTCAGCGCCGCCAGAAGGCTGCCCAATTCGTCATGAATTTCCCGCGCGATTCGGGTTCTCTCATCTTCCCTGGCCGTTTCCAGGTGACCGGACAAATCCCGTAGCGCTTCCTCCGCCTGCTTCCGTTCGCTTATATCATGTACCGTGCCGATAAAAAAATGACGCTGCTCGACGTCGAAATCACTGACCTTCAGTTCCATCGAAAAAACAGAGCCGTCTTTTCTGACACCGCTCACCTCGCGTTTGAAACCGAGTATTTTTGCCTTGCCGCCGTTCAGATAGGTTTTTAAATAAGTATCGTGCCGCCCCTGCTCAGGTTCAGACATCAACTTGTTAATATTATAACCGATCAATTCCTCGGCCGAATACCCGAAAAGCCTCTCGACAGACGGATTGATTTTTTCAATGATTCCAGATTCGTTAATAATGATAATGCCGTCGAATACGTTGTTAAAAATAGAGCGCATCCTTGCTTCGTTTTTACTCAACAAGTCTTCCATTTCGATACGCCCCGTCACGTCATTCTGCACTCCGACATAGTGGGTAATCTTGCCTTGCTTGTCGCGTATCGGCGAAATATAGACTTCGTTCAAGAATAAGCTGCCGTCTTTGCGATAGTTGCGCACAACCGCATGCCCATCGCGATAGCTGTGCAAGGCCTCGCGTAGTTCTGTAACGTTCGCTTGGTCTCGATCGCTCTGTTGCAGAAAACGGCAGTTTTGGCCCAACACGTCCTGCCTGGAATAGCCGGTTGTGCGCAAGAAAGCTTCATTAGCATAAATAATGGGAAAATCTTTATCCGCCAGCCCGGTAATAATAATGCCGTTGTTGCAGGAATCGATCGCGTGCTGCATCAGATACAATTCTTCTTCATTTTTTCGGCGGGAAGTGACATCATGCAAAACGCCGTATAACTGTACGACACCGCCATCAATCGGGTCGCGAACCGGCAATGAATGATCGCTGAAATAGCGGGTGTCACTGTCGTTAATGACCACCCGGTACTCGCTGATGTCTTCGCACCCCGCCAGTAGTTTTTCAAACCGGTCTTGAACGATTTTTATATCGTCCGGGTGAACCGGCAATACCCAATCGCAAGCCTGTTGTTTTGACTCGCCATCGAATCTTACACTGCCGATAAGCTTTTTTAACTGCTCCGTACTCCATTCCAATATTGGCTTGCCGTCCGGCGAAATAGTCATTGAATAAGCCAAGTCCAGCTCAAAACGGGAAATGAAAGGATCCCGTCTTTCATATCGCGGCGCCTTGCTTTCTGCATTTTTGCAAAATTCCGTTTTTTTTGTTTCCAGCAGGCTGGATTCTACCGCATCGAGTAACCGGCGCCTGTTGCGCTTGACAATATAATCGGCCATGCCGCTTTTAATCGCGGCGACTGCGATGTCTTCGCCGCCGGAATCGGTCAACATGATGACCGGTAAACAGGCATGGCTCGATTTAATTGCCTTAAACAAGGTCAGTCCGTCTGTCCAACCGAGCGTGTATTCTGTAATCGCCAGATCAAAACCGGTTTCGGCCATTTTTTCATCGAACACCTCACGGCTGCAAACCTCAACCATATCCGCATCGGCAAATTTACCGCGCAATGTTGCTATCGTTAACGAGCGCTCAACGGGGTCATCGTCAATAATCAGAAATCGCATGCTTTCTCTTATACATCATGTTGTGTTGCCCTATAAACCCACTGTAACTTGATATACGGCGGATGGAAACTCAAACCGCCTTGCCCTTCAAAAACGGCAAGGTGAAATCGGGCGCACCGCTCAGTCCGCCCCATACCCCGCCTTTCAGCCATCCCGCCCAAGTTGTTCGTTCGCTCTCCCTGTAAACGGCGGCGGCTTAGACCTTACATCACGTTCGGCAGGAATTTTCCGCTGGAAAGCACTTTCAGGCAGGCGTCCACAGCCGCACTGTCGAGCTTACCGCCCCGCATCGCAATAACTTGCCGTATCGCGTCGGCAATTTCCAACGACTGCCGGTAAGGACGATCCGAGGACATCGATTCCACGATGTCGGCGATAGTAACGATGCGCGCCTCCAACAGAATTTCATCCCCTTTCAAGCCGCGCGGATAGCCCGAACCGTCCAGGTATTCATGATGTTGGCGGATAATCTCGGCAATCGGCCAAGGAAAATCGATCTGGCTTAGAATCTTGTAGCCAACCTCTGGGTGTGTTTTGACCAAGCCGAACTCAGCAGCCGTCAGACGCCCCGGTTTAGCGAGGATATCGGCGGGAATGTGAATCTTGCCCAAGTCGTGAACGGTGGCCGCTAAATGCAGCCCGCGCAGACGGTGCTCCTCGAGCCCCATTTCCTTGCCGATGTCCATAGCCAAATCGGCAACGCGCTTTTGATGCCCGGCGGTATACGGGTCTCGCTGTTCCAGAGTGGAGGCTACGGCGAGCAATGTATCTTCCAGCGTTTTTTCCAGCTTGACGGCCTGATTAGCTATTTCCAGCAACGATCCTTCGTAGGCCGCGCGCGTCCTGCGCGACTGAATACCGAAACCGAGGTTGGAAACAAGCTCATCGAACAGACTGATTTCACTCTCGCCAAACGCTTCGGGATCTTTGGAATATACCGTTAGCACGCCGGCGATTCTGTCATCGACTTTGACCGGTAACGAAATCGAAGACCGGATGCCGAAATTCTCGGCTTTTTGCCGCCAAGGTGAAAAATCCGAACTTTCGAGGAGTTTGTTGCAGACCGTCGTCCGCCCAAAACGTATCGCCCTGCCGGCCGGCCCATTGCCGAACTTATCGTCGGCCCAACTGACATTGAGCCCGTCTATATAGTCGCGCGCCGCGCCGGACCCGGCGATAATTTCGACGCTACGCGTTTCATTCCGCCTAGCCCAGCCGAACCAGGCCAGCACATACATATCCTGCTGGGTAATCGCATCGCAAACAGCTTGCAGCAAATCGGCTTCCGTTTCGGAAAAAACCAGCGCTCTACCGCTGCAACGCAGCGCTTCCAACGCCCAGCTGCGACGCTTGAGCTGCTCGTTGGTACGCTTTCTTTCCGTGACATCATGAAAAATCACCACCACGCCGTTCACGTTGCAATCGCTGTCCAGCAGCGGCGCCTTGGTGGTGTGAATCCAGTGCTGCTCACCATCTCTGATATAGGGCTCCTCAATTGAAATGGTGACCTGTTCCGACATCACTTTACGGTCGTCGGCCCGATAGCGCTCCGCGAACTCTCTCGGGAAGAAGTCGAAATCGGTCCTGCCCTCAATATCTTCCGGCCGGATGTTAAGATCGCGGGCATAGCTTTCGTTGCAGGACACATAGACGGAGGCGGTGTCCTTGACCATGATCTTATGCGGCAAATGGTTTACCACTGCGCGGAATCTGTCGTCATTGAGTTTCTGAGCCTGCTTAACGACCAGCTGCTGTAACATATCGATGTATTCACCCTCCAAATGACCGACAATGTCATGCTCATTGAGAATCCCAACCATACATCCGCTTTCGTCCACCACCACGAAGCGGCGGATGTTCAATGCCTGCATTGCCGCCACCGCATCGACCAACAGCATGTCCTGCGTCACGCTATGCACCGGCCCGCTCATCACGTCGGCCAGCCGGGACTCCAGTTTTTGCAGGCGGAACAACCTGACCATGTCGCGCTCGGTGACGATACCGATAGGCTTTCGTTGTTCCAACACGACGACACAACCGATATTAAGTCTCTGCATTTCGACTGAAGCCTCCATAGCCGAATTATCGCCTCGCATGCCAAGGTGTTCCTGAGTCATCACTCCGGCGATATTGAGTGCGCCAACGAAGCGTTCGATACTGTAATTTTTACGAAAGTCGGTTTCAGTGACAATGCCGGTTGGCTTACCCTCGGCATCGGTTACCAGCAGGTGGCGGACACCATGCAGCACCATCCGTTGATAAGCCGAGTGCAGCTCTTCGGCTTCCTTGATGCAAATGACGCCGCGCGTCATCACCGCATCAACGGTTTGACTGACCGGAATCTTCCGATTCAGCGCCCGGATCACATCGCGTTCGGTCAATATGCCTATGATTTTGCCTGCGTCCTCGATCAACAAGCAGCTGATGCGCAAGGTTTCCATACGCTCTGCGGCCAACGCCAGCGTCAATCCGGCCGATACCGTAACCGGGTTGCGCGTGGTAATGTCGCGAACGAATTTTTGCCCTCCCTGCATCGAAGGGATATTAGCCGGATTATGATTGTTCATGTTTGCTTTCCCGGTTCAGGGAAGGTGTAACCTTTATCGCAAAACAGCCGGATACAGGCATTGATCACTTCAGGGTCGTAATGGCTGCCGCTGTAGATCTGCATTTGCCGCATCGCGTAGTCAATGTCATACGCCCGGCGGAAAGGCCGGTGCGACAGCATCGCCTCAAGCGCGTCACAGACGTGAATGATTTTCGCCTCGGGCAAAATCCGCTCATCGTTGAGCCCGCGCGGATAGCCTGAACCGTCTACATTTTCATGGTGTTGGTAAACGATTTCGGCAATCGGCCAGGGAAATTTGACGTCCCGCAGAATGTCGTAACCGGCCTCGCAATGCACCTTGATCAGCTCGAATTCTTCCGGCCCCAGCTTCCTGGGCCTAACCAATATTTCCGCCGGAACTTGGATTTGCCCGACATCATGCACCAGCGCCGCCAGATACAAGCCCTCCAGACGGTCCGGCTCAAATCCCAACTCTTTACCTACCGCCACCGCCAAATCGGCCACGCGTTTTTCATGGCCTGCGGTAGTCGGATCGCGATGCACCATAGCCGAAGAAAGAGCGCCGATGGATTGCTTGAGGATTTCATTCAATGTCTGGGTTTTCCGGCCGGATTCGGCTACCGCCTGCAAACGCTCATCCAGCAGCTTAAGCAAACCGCCGAACAGCATAGTGGATACAAACTGTACTAAGAACACTGTCATACCGATTTTATGGAATATCGACAGGCCGCCTGAAGGCCCTGGAATCAACAGTAGAGACAAGGATTCCGAAATACCGACGGCAATCCCCGCCAGCAGAATAGTTCCAAGCCGGACATCATTGGAAGCATTTTTTGCTCGGGAAAGCGCCACAAGGATTGCCGAAAGCAGAAAGCAGCCCATGATCCCAAGCAAACCTGCAAGCGCCGCCGCTCCCCCGATACGCCACCGGTAAACGGCTTCAACCACTGCTGTCGCAAATCCCACCCAATAGCCGCCGAAAATGTTTGCTATCGCAATGGCGGCGCCTCGAAGATCGACGATGACATCGTCTCCTATGTTCAGGTGAAATGTAAGCGCTACTATACCAAACAGAATAAATACGATATTTCTGACCTGTTTTCTGCTTTTGTCGGGAAAACCGGGTGGAAGCAACAGTTCCAAGACGATAAAAAAACCCAAAAAAGCCAGCATGACGCCGGTGGACAATAAAATGTATTGCAATTCTGACATGTGTTTTGTTGTCTTTTAGTTAATCGAGCCGCCCAATGGGCTGCGCAACGTGTTTTTACCGCTCTCGGCATTTATTTTTACTCGCATAGCTTATCATTAATAAAACAAAACAATACTTTAAGCCTACTTGCGGGATAAGGCCGATATTGTGCGATAGTTTGGCTGATACGGCATGGTTATACCAATCCCAATAAGTTTTTATTTGAATCCCCTCAACCTAACCTTCTCCCGCTGGAGAAGGGATAATATGCGAACTTATTGGGATTGGTATTACTTTATATTGCCCATGACGTTTTTCGCCCAGTTGATACTGTGAATATAAGTGTCGCCGATGATGGCTTGGTCGACATCCTTAAATGCTATTGATGAAATATCCCAACGTTCGTAACTGATAACGCAATCAAGCGCTTCCCCGCCCAGTCCTTCTTTGTGCAATATGGCGGAGACAATATCATCGGCCAAAGGCAGTTGATTAAGCGCTTCATCCAAAGGCATATCCAGCAAGCTGTCCAGGTTGGATAAGATGCCGATCAGAAAAAAATCACCTGATTTATTGCCCGTCAGGCCCGCCAGTTCCTCGCACATTTTGCCGCGTATCAAGGCGTTTTGCATAACCGCTTCCGGCTTGCTGGATAAGGATGCCAGCATCAATATATTTATCCAGCGTCTCATTTCCTTGAGCCCCAGATAAGAAATGGCATGGCCGATGGATGAAATTTTATTGGGCAGGGCGAAAAACGCGGAATTGATGTAATGCAGCAACTTATAGCTAAGCCCGACATCCAGGGAGATTATCTTGGTCATGTCTTCAAATTCGACATCCGGGTTGTTGGCTGTGTTTAACAATTGAATGGCTGTCGCTTGATTAACGCTCATGCGCTTGCCGGAAACCGTGTTGGGCTTGTTGAAAAAGAAGCCCTGGAAATAATCGCAGCCCAGTTCAACGAGGTATCGGTACTCGGCGTATGTCTCTACTTTTTCCGCCAGCAATTGTACGTTGTAAGGTTTCAGCCGATTGATCAGCTCGCGCGTTTTTAACTCGCCCATCTCCAGAATATCCAGCTTGATAATGTCGGCAAATTCGACCAGCGGCGTCCACATCTCGGAGAAAACGAAGTCGTCCAGCGCAATGATATAGCCCAATTCCGACAACTCTTTTAAGTTGGCGATAATTCTTGAATCGATTTCAACATTTTCCAGTACTTCAATGACTATTCTATCCTTAGGCAGGTGCAAAGGCGTTTTGTCCAGGATGTTCTGAGTCGTAAAGTTAATGAAGGCTTTATGAGGCCCCACTATGGTATTGAGGCCAAGCTCTAAAATCGTGTCGGTAATAACCTGCTGGGTCGCTTTGGCGGCGTCGTCCTTATAATTCAGGTTAAAGTCATTGCCTCTAAAAAGGAGCTCATAGGCGCAAACATTCAGCTTTTGATCGAAAATCTGTTGCCGCCCAATTATTATGTCTGCCATTTAAATTGTTTAAAGGATTAAATTAAAAAACAGGATGGAGCTTGCGCCCTATTCCAATAAGTTGTACCGGTTTCAATCGTCAAATCTACAGAACATCGCGAAATGCAAGGAAAGGCCTATTTTTTATAATGCGCTTTAGAGCGGAACAGGATCAGGTCGTTTTGCAACGCAATACCTGCTTTTGGTATACCGTTTCAATGGTTTCCAATCTCCGCCAAAGCTTCGTTATGACTTCTTGCCTTTTCACGCATCAAAACTCCTCCCAACCGCCTCCACCCTCATAGAAGCCTTCCCACTCATCATTCTCCTCGGCAACCGGCTTGGTCACTGTTGCTATCGGACGTTTCCAGACCGTATGAACGAACAAAAAAACTGTCTCTTTGGGTAATAAAAGACCACCCAGACATCGGCAATAATCCGGCGTATCGGGAAATGAAACTATTGTTACTTTGGGCAGGGAGGCTGCATAAAAAGCGTCGTTTAAAATCATTGCATCACCTCTAATTTGAAATGGGTTACTGCTTGGGTTTTATCGCTTCGTCTTGACTCTGCCTCCGGTGCATCCCGATCAACTCAAGCATCGGGTCGTCTTTTGCCAGCGTCTTGATAATGCCTATTTTCTCGGTCGCGGGGTCCGCCAGATCAAGAAGGCGGGCTTCCGGCAGCAACTGTTTTTGGGTATCGGCGACAATGCGCAATACCGGGCGTAACGGCTCTTGCGGATGGGTATCGGCAACCACGCCAACCTCTCCGGTATTAAGTTCGACCACACAATCCAGCGGATAAATACCGATCATCCTGATGAATTTTTCCACCAAATGCGCATCAAATCCCGATTTCACCGATCGATACAGATGCCTCAATGCTTCGGTCGGCGATAGCGTTTCTGCGTAAAGACGCTCCCGCGTTAACGCTTCATACACGGAAGCGAGCGTTACCATACGCGTTAGCAGGCTAATTTCTTTGTCTTGCAATTTTTTCGGGTAGCCATTGCCGTCCATTCGTTCATGATGGGAATGAACGATTTTTAGCACATCCACTGGGATGCCGGGCGTTTGGGTCAATACCGTCAAACCATATTCGGTATGTTTTTCCATGATCTTGCGTTCGGCGGTTGTCAACGGCTGTTCTTTTAATAAAATTCTGTTTGGAATCATCACCATACCGATGTCATGCAACAGCGCGCCAAAACCCAGCGTATACATTTTGTCTTTCGGAATACCTATATGCTTGCCGAAAGCCAACGCCAAGATACAAACATTGACCGATTTGCGCGCCAAGCCATCGTTTTTATCTTTAAGCCGCGTCAGGCCGATCATAGCCTGGCTGTCTTTTACAATGTTGACGGTCAACTCTTCGACTATTCCCCTGATCTTGGGATTATCGATACTGCGCCCCAGCCTGACATCATTTAAAACTCCAGTTAATATTGTTTGGCTTTCATCGTAGACTTTTTTACACGAATTATTTTCAGGGCTTGTGTCAGATGGCTCGTCTTTGCGCGGCTCGATTATTGTCTTAGCTTCCGATCGGCTAATGACGTCAACACCTTTTTGGGTGTCGATATAAACCGACTCGCAATACTCCTGTAATATGTTTATTTCCTTGTCTAAGTTAATCAGGAATTTCCGGCGAAAAATGGGTATATCGACCCATTTCCGGTCTGTTCCGCAAATGAACATACCTTTTTGCAGTTGTTTTACATTAATTTTTTTAATCATTTTTATACAACATAAAATACTGTTTATCTATCTATGCGATACCCAATAGTTCCATCACGCAATACTATATTTATATAGCGTTTTAAAACCCTGTCCTTTAACTCATTTCCAATTGCCGATAGTATTCCGTGTTATTTTTTCGCCGCCTCAAATAACCGGGCTCATGCCGCGCAAGCCCTATTTTAATTCGCCGTCCGGTAAGGTGAGTCTAAAAAACGGGCGATCTGTGGCCGTCATGATGGCTTTCGGAAACGGCGAACGCCTTCGCAGCCGGATAGAAACAACACTTCTGTTGCGGAATCCGTGCTTGTGTTTTCTGATCGCGCCCGTATCGGGGCTCAAGGGTGTTGTACTGGGAGAAAAGCGGCTTTTGTTTGCCGCAAAAACGCGGGTGAAGGCCCGATTGCCTGACCGAAAACGGATAATTCCGGTATCGATTAGCGAGCGGTTCAACCTAATTGAATGGAATCTTAGCAGCGCGACGACTCAAGCGTCGGCGTTTATCTCTGCCAGTCGATAAAACAGGATCGTATCAAATATTTTTACGAATAAGCGCTTCCGTAAAAATATCCGCACAACTCATAGAGAGTAGAACAACACCCGAGATACCGTCCCATTGGTACTTTATTGCATCCTTGCGCCGTTGGTGTGACGTCGGCTCCGTTCTCAGCCTTACCGGCCTAAAAACTGGGGCAATTATATGAAATATTTTTAGAAAAGCAAGCCGATCTGCGGCGTTGCGCGACAAACAGCCGGCCGTTTCAGTGCCGCCGGGAATCATAGTAAGGTGCAAAGCGACTTTTATCGTCAACGCATTTGTCGCCTTACACCACATTACAGCAAAGAGGGATTATTTTGAGTCGACCTGCTTGCCGTCTTCGATCATCCGGTTTCCGCGCTCAATTTTGGCTTTGCCTTGCTCAACCATGATTGCGCCTTGTTCCAATTGCGTATTGCCTTCGCTAACCAGTTTTTTTCCGCGCTCAACCATTTGATCGCCGAGTGTTGGGGCGCTTGAGCATCCCGCCAGTAAGGCGATGGTTGTTGCTGTCAATATGATGTTAAGTCTTTTCATGGCTGTTCCATTTAGTTATATCAATTGACAGTTATTGTACAGTTAAAAATGTAATTGGTCGCAAAGACATTCAAATCACCGGATATGAAACTTAATGATTTCAACAACACGGGAAAGGCCTTGCGCCTGGGCCGGCTTTTCCGTTGTATTGCCTTGATAATCGGCTAAATCCGGCTTGGCTGCATGCTCCAGCAGCAATTTAAGATAGCTTCCCTGCCGAACAACGACGCCATCATCAATGCGGTTTGGCCTGCCCGGTTTTGATGATTGACATCGCATGGGGCGTGTTCCAACAGCCAGTAACCAAAGCCCAATCCGCTGGGAGCGGATTGGGCCGCCAAAGGCGCACTAAGTGCGAGCGCCAGAAAGGCGCGACAAACGGGAGAAATACCATCCGTGCATAAACATTAGTGAGTGGTTACGGTTTTTTGAGAGGTGGATTATTGCAACCCCGGTAATCGTCAAAAACTGATATTCCCCTGCACCCAGATTTTCTGGGTATCGGTGCCGAATTGATCCGCATCGTAATAAGCGTATTTCGCCAGCACCGAATAATGCTTACCGAATTTCTTCAGCGCCTGGACATCCCATTCCTTGCCGTAATGAAGCTGGCCGGTGTCATCGGAAAAATCATGATAAACCCCGGTTAATACGACGTTACCGCGATCCAGCGTGGTCAATACGGTGCCGAAGACATCGCGGATACCGTCAGCAGGCGTAGCCAGGAATAAGTCCGCCCAGCCCTGGAAGGCATGATTGGTGCCCAACGGCGTATCAAAGGTTTTATTGAGCCCCTTGCCGTCAAGCTGCTCCATCGCCCCCTGGAAGGTAAAGTTGTAGGCGGTAAAGCCGCTCATCAGGTTGATGCGGTCCGCTTCATATTTGGTCGCGCCGTGTCCGTAATCAATCTGGCGGCCCCATTCGGCGGTATAAACCAGGCCGTAGTTGTCGCCGAGCTTATAAGTATCCCCAGGCTTTTGAAAATTGCTCATCCGCAAACCGTAAGTTTGGCTGGATTTTTCATAATTTTCCCGCTCGGTATAATCCAACAAGTAGGCGTAACCGACCAGGTTGCCGTAATCGCCGACTTTATAATTGACGTTCAGGATCGGCGCTTCGATGTTTTCGGTCGTGGACGTAAACGTTTGCACATTGCCGATATAACCGGCGTTAACGGTCAGGCCGAACAGCTGCTGGTTGTTGTGGGTGAGCAGTACCGAATCGAAGGTTGTTTCCATTTGCCGCCAGCCGACGTTGCCGATAAAGCGGTCGTCATCCAACTTGATGCGTTGCCGTCCGCCCTTAATGACCGTATCGGGGATGCCGGCATAGCTGAGCCATAGTTGATTCACTTCGCTTTGTTGAGGGTCTGCAACCGTCGAATAAGCGGTATTGTTGTTGCGCGTACTGTTGAAATCCTCCTGCATCGCAAGGTTGCCTTCGTATTCTGCGTAGCCTTGCAGGCCGTGAAATACCGGCGACAACAAACCCGCCCGCAAGCGGGCGGTGTTGGCGTTGGCGGTTCTTTGCGCGCCCCGGTCCTGATCGACGTTTTCGTAACGGTAGTTCAGGTCGACCTTGACCGCGCCGTTTTTGCCGTAATGATAGAAGTTAAGCGCGTCTTCGACTTGCTGGGTAACGTCGGCCAAGGCCGAGCCACTGATCACGGAAAGCGCCAGCAAAGAGGCGGGGAGTTTGGTTTTTTTCTGCGGCATAAAGCCTCCTGATGGATTGATTTAAAATAATGACTCAGCGTAATGGATTGATTCACCACGAAGGCACGAAGAAATAACATGTGAGATTTCATGTTGAGCTTGATTCCCAAGCTTCATAGACCGTGAAAGTATTAAGAACTTGGAGTACAAGCCTAGGTCTGTACTCCAGTACTCAATTGAAAATCAATAAGTTAAAAACAATAAAACCGGTTTTTACAATACTTTCACTGTCCCTTCAGCTTGGTAAGCCGCAAACTTCGTGCTCTTCGTGTCCTCTGTGGTGAATAATTTTTCTAATGCGTATGGTCGCACTCGGTCAGGAAGCTCAAGATGCTCTCCCGGTATTTGTAGTAATCGGGATGTTCCAGCAGGGCTTTGCGACTACGCGGCCTGGGTAAATCGATGTCCTGGATTTTGCCGATTTTGGCGTGCGGGCCGTTGGTCATCATCACCACCCGGTCCGCCAGCAGGATGGCTTCATCGACATCATGGGTGACTACAATCGCGGTGACGTGGGTCCGCTCCCAGACTTCCATCAACACTTCCTGCAATTCCCAGCGGGTCAAAGAATCCAGCATGCCGAACGGCTCGTCCAATAGCAGCAATTTGGGCGACAAAGCAAAGGCGCGAGCGATACCGACCCGCTGCCGCATGCCGTTGGACATGTCTGCGGCTTTCTTGTACAGGGCGTCGCCCAAACCGACGCGGGTCAGATAGTATTCGGCGATGTCGTCGCGTTCCGACTTGGCGGCATGGGGGTAGACCTTATCAACGCCCAACATCACGTTTTCAAATGCGGTCAGCCACGGAAACAGGCTGGGTGCCTGAAACACCACGCCGCGATCGGGTCCCGCACCGTCGATTTCCTTGTTGTCCAGGATGATGACGCCTTCGGATATGCTGTTCAGCCCGGCTGTCATCGATAACACGGTGGACTTGCCGCAGCCGGAATGGCCGATGATCGAGATGAATTCGCCTTTTTTCATTTTCAGGTCGAAGCCGTCCACGACCTTGACCGAGCCGTTGCCGTCGGGTGTCGGGTAAATTTTGGACAGCTGCGAAAACTCCAGGTAACGCGGGCGGACAATATCGTCATGCCCGGATGCCAAGACCGGGGAGACGCGATCCCATTCGGTGTTGGTGTTGGGTTTGATTTTGGGCAGGACGATTTTATCAACGGCGGAGCCCAGGTTTTTTTCCATGCCGATGTCCATCAAATAACGGGTGATTTCGGCGCGTAAGCGTTTAAATTCGGCGTTATGGTTTAACGCGGTTCGGTCTCGAGGACGCTCGATATTGACAGGAAAATCCGGGCCGAAGGTTGCATCGGGGCCGGGATTAAGCGGGATAACCCGGTCCGCCATGTAGATAGCTTCATCGACGTCGTTGGTGATCAGGATCACGGTTTTCTTCTCCTGCGCCCAGATTTGCAAAATCTCATCCTGCAAGTTGCCGCGCGTCAACGCATCCAGCGCGCTGAGCGGTTCGTCGAGCAGCAAGATGTCGGGGCCGGCGGCCAAGGCGCGGGCGACATTGACCCGTTGGCGCATGCCGCCGGACAGTTCGGCGGGTTTTTTATCCATCGCCGCGCCGAGATTAACCATCCTGACGTATTTTTCGGTATGCGCCCGGCGTTGCTCGGCAGGCCAGTGCTTGAAAATCTGATCGACCGCCAGCGCGACGTTTTCAAACACCGTCAGCCACGGCATCAGCGAATAGTTCTGGAACACCACGCCGCGATCCGGCCCCGGCGCGGTGATCGGCGCTCCCTGTTTCAGCACCTCGCCGCTGTCGGCCTGGATCAAGCCGGCAATGGTTGAAATCAGCGTGGTTTTGCCGCTGCCGGAAAAGCCGACAATGGCAACGAATTCGCCTTCTTTAATACTCAGGTTGATGTTGTTGAGGATCGATGTCGCGCCGTAGCTTTTGCAGACCGACTTTAATTCCAGCAAAGGCAGTTGGGCGTCATTCGATGGCGCAAGCGGCTTGTTCTGCATACGCTTATTTACAATGTTAAGATTTACGACGGACATCTTCGGCTCCTGATTTAAAGTGCTCTACCGAAAGAGAATAGGTTTTGTAGGGACTGCATGATGCGGTCCAACGCAAAGCCGATCAGACCGATCGTAAAGACCGCGACCATGATCCGGCCCAACGAATTGGAACTGCCGTTCTGGAATTCATCCCAGACGAATTTGCCCAGCCCCGGATTTTGCGCGAGCATTTCCGCAGCGATCAGCACCATCCAACCCACGCCCAGCGACAGACGCATGCCGGTGAAGATATAGGGCAACGCGGACGGCAACACGATTTTCTTGATTTGGGTGCTCCAGCCAAGGCGCAGCACCTTGCCGACATTGATCAGGTCCTTGTCTATCGATGACACGCCGACCGCGGTATTGATCAGCGTCGGCCACAGCGAGCACAGCGTGACGGTAATCGCGGAAGTCAGGAACGATTTTTCAAACCAGGAATCACTGGTAGTAACGTACACGGCGCTGACCACCAGCGTGACGATCGGCAGCCAAGCCAACGGCGATACCGGCTTGAAAATCTGCACCAGCGGGTTGATCGCGGTGTTGAATACCGGACTCATGCCGCAGAGCAGGCCCAGCGGCACGGCGATCAATGTCGCAATCACAAAGCCTGCAAACACCGTGTAAAGGCTGGTGAAAATCTTGTCCAGATAAGTGGCCTGGCCGTTATAGGGGCGGACTTTGATTTCGGCAGCAGGATCTTCGGCGTGTTTTTGCTCGTTGCGGGCTTGCTGGCGTTGGTAATACTCGGCTTCTTTGGCCCGTTCGGCGAAATGGTCGTCCAGCAATCCGGCGGCTTCATGCCACACCGCGACCGGGCCTGGAATCGCGCCCAGGCTGGTGTTGACCTTCGATGCGGAAAAGCTCCACAGTCCCAGAAAGACCATAAAAGCGAGCATCGGTACGCCCATGACCAGCCACAGTTGGCGGATTTGCAGCGAGGGATTTTCTCCGGCGGCTATTTTCGCCAGCGGAACAAACCAAGTGAGGCCGGTTATGTTTAAAAATTTTATCAGTTGCTTATACATGGTCGGTACCTTTAAAAGCAGGTGGAAGGCAAAAAGTTAAAGGTAAAAAAAACGCGTCCTTGCGCCAATTCAACGTCCGGTGTTTCGGTCGGCACTTGCACTTTTTTTCGGTCTGGTTCCCAAGCTCTAGCTTGGGAACCCAGTGTTGGAAGCTTCAGCTTCCCGTTTCGCGACGCTGGAGCGTCTCTACTGCATTCCCATTTATGCCCCAGAGGGTACGCCGGAGCGTGGGAACGATGGCATTACTCAACCACCTTTCCGCCGGCCACTTTTTGCTTGCCCTTAAGACCGATAGCAAACTTGCTCAGATAATCATTGGGCTTGGTGGCGTCGAAACTGATGCCGTCAATAAAGTCAGCACTGGGCGGTTTGATGCCGGTTTCGTTGTCGGCCGGAAAATCGCCTGCTTTCGCCTTGCCTTCGGCGACCAGCGCCTTGGCCGCAGCCATGTAAATATCGGGGCGATACACTTTCTTGGCGGTTTCCAAATACCAGTCGTCGGGCTTGTATTCGTTGACTTGCCCCCAGCGGCGCATTTGGCTCAAATACCATATTGCATCGCTGTAATACGGATAAGTTGCGTTGTGACGGAAGAACACGTTGAAATCGGGCAGGTCGCGTTTGTCGCCTTTTTCATATTCAAAGGTGCCGGTCATGCTGTTGGCGAGAACTTCGTAATCCGCACCGACATATTGTTTCTGCGACAGCATTTCCACGGCTTCGGGACGGTTTTTGTTGTTTTCCGCATCCAACCACATGGCGGCGCGGATCAGTGCTTTGACCACTGCTTTGTGGGTGTTCGGGTTTTTGTCGGCCCATTCTTTACTCACGCCGAAGACTTTCTCCGGGTTGTTCTTCCAGATTTCATAATCGCTGACCACCGGTACGCCGATGCCTTTGAACACCGCCTGTTGGTTCCACGGCTCGCCGACGCAGTAACCGACAATCGTGCCTGAGTCCATCGTTGCCGGCATTTGCGGGGGCGGGGTAACAGACAGCAGCGCTTCGGCGTCAATCTGACCCGATGTATCCTGAGGCGGCGCATAAAATCCAGGTTTGATGCCGCCGGCCGCCAGCCAGTAACGCAATTCGTAGTTATGGGTGGATACCGGGAACACCATACCCATATTGAAGGGTTTGCCTTCGCTTTTAAATTTCTCGACAACCGGTTTTAACGCATCGGCTTTGATCGGATGCACGAGTTTACCGTCTTTGACCGGAATCTGCGGCTTCATTTGTTTCCAAATGTCATTCGATACGGTGATGGCATTGCCGTTTAAATCCATGCTGAATGCTGTAATGATGTCCGCTTTAGTGCCAAAACCGATGGTTGAACCAATGGGTTGCCCTGCCAGCATGTGCGCGCCGTCAAGTTCGCCGCTGACGACGCGGTCCAGCAAGACCTTCCAGTTGGCTTGCGCTTCCAGTTGCACCGAAAGGCCTTCATCCTCGAAATAGCCTTTTTCCAGCGCAACCGCCAACGGCGCCATATCGGTCAGTTTGATGAAGCCGAGTTTTAGGCTGTCTTTTTCCAGCTTTTCAGCCGCACCGGCACAGTTTGCAAAGGACAAAGTTGATATTGCGGTCACGGCAATGAGCGCCATAACCCGTTTTTTGATAGTAAGTCGTCCGGTTTGTTTCATATTGACCTCAGCAGGTTTGAAAAAATCAGCAAAAAAAAGGCGTCACCCGGCTAAATACAGGGTGTATTCATCCGGGTAGACGCCTTTGTCTGTTTGGGTTCGCCGTTGAACCCCTCTATTTTTTAGCGCCCCATCGTTGGAGCCTCTGTATTGATTAAAGCAATCGTTATGCCAAAGTTGTCAAATCGCTATTTCATAGGTTTAAGCCAGGAATACAGGCGGTCATGGCTGTTATTGGCGTGGCAAGGTGAGGCGGGTTGATGTCGGTAATGCATCAATTCTGTGCATCCGATTGTCTGTTTGCACCAACGGTGAAAATTTATGGCTAATAAGCTTCCCTATTCTTCTAACTCCAATAGAACAGGGATAGGTTAGGAACCGATATTACGCACGGGTAGTTTTTATCCTGTTTGGCGCGCTGCCTGGATGGGGTGCGTAAAATGCATTTAATTCGCGGCGTAGCGCGACACTGCCATTAAGGAACGTGCATGAAATAACTTGAGCAAGTTTTATTTTTCATTTTTTAACCATGAAGGACATGAAGCGGCATGAAAGGTTTAAGTCTTCATGTCCTTCATGCTCTTCATGGTAATTGCCTAA
>NZ_JAZGVT010000043.1:0-67432 GCF_036440755.1 Methylobacter sp. Wu8
ATCGAGTTGTTGCAGCAGATCGGTGCCGAATAAATTGGTCTGATGACCTGTACTGGAAGTAATCAACATTTTTCACCCTTTCGACCGGAAAACAGGGGCATATTTTAGCATTTCCGGTCAAAAAGATGGGCTTAAAAGTAGATATTAATTAAATATTTCAATTGGATAGAGGGTTTTTCAGGAGTGACTATCTAGCGTAATATTGCCAGCGTCAACTATCCGTCCACGCCCGGCCAGGACGCATTATGCAGGGGCTTTTTTCAATTGCTTGTTATGTATTCAGTCAGCAAATACTTCCTGATAAAGTTTTTCAAGAAATCTTTCTGTTTTTGTAATACAAAAATCAACATACTCCCTTTCTATCGATAGGTTTCTTTCGTTTTTAAGAGATAAGCTGGTGGTTTGCGCCACAATATTGTTTATCTTTTTTATCTGTGAATCACTTTTAAGAGACTTTATATCGCCTTCACAATGAACAATACAGTTACGAATCTTATTTAGATCCTGCAAATGACACCACTCACCATTTAGAACTTGAAAATCTACTTTAGCCAATTTCTCCAGGTAACTCTTTGCTCTTTCTATGCCCTCTCCCTTGAGGTCATCTAGCGTTATAGGATAACTATTTTTTTTGTTTAAATGCTTACATAAATCGTTTAATGAATTTTCTACAAAAGAATAAATGGAAACCAAAGTAGATTTTCTGTACATGCCAATATATATTTCTTCAATCATATAGTGTTCATCGGAAAAGTATCTTTGTATTTCCATTACTTCCTCATCAGAAATTCCTTCAGCTGCCTTGATGCAGTATTCATGTAAATCATTTTTATCAGAATTAAATTTTGACTCGATTTCACAAGTAAATCGTCGAAACTCTTCAAGCCTGCCTGTAGTATGGAGCTTAATCATTTCTGTAAGGAGATTTGCAGATGAAATTGGAGTTGGAGCAAAATTTTTCTTGTTCATTTAAAGTAATGCCTTTTTATCAAAAAAAACGGTCTAAAAGAGTCTGACCCGAATGGACTCCAGAAGGCGAAGCTCTAGCTTCGCGAGACGGGAAGCTAGAGCTTCCAATACCGAATTCCCAAGCTTGGAGCTTGGGAACTAGCAAAAAAATACCAGATAAAGGTTTGGATTAAGTAATCAGCCATTCGTCGTTCATTGAATACCCATACCCTATTTCAAGTCCATTTTGTAAACTCCTAAGTAAATTAGGGTTGTTCGTTTTTACTTTGCCGAAATACTTGTTAAGCTTATTAAGCATTATTTTCTCGTCACAATTTCTGGGGTCATTACCCAGAAAAAAATTTTCGAGTATTTTTTCAACTTCTAGGTTATTTTCTTCAGTAGACATTTTTATATTTCCTTAGTGTAATTGGCCCTCCGATTTAGGGTTCTGAAAAATCATATCTGATTGATGGTATTAAGTAAATTGTACTTTGTAAATTCCATATCAATTTGTAATTATTGAAATAGAACACAAGCTTAAAAAGCTAGGTAGTTGGAAATTATTTACTTTCTTTTTTAAATGACCATACCCAACCTGAAAGAGCTTCAAGGCGTTCTATCCGATCTTGACTAAGGAGGTTCTTGGATTTGTTCTGGCGTTGGATACGAACCCAAGTTCCAAGATTGAGTTCATCAGAGGCAATATGTGTAGCTGGAACCCTTGCATCACCGTTTAGCTTCACATAGGACTGAAGTTGTTCAAATGCTTCTTCCCATTTTTCCGTAATCAAATCCCAAGACCATCCAGAGAGAGCTTCAAAACGTTCT
This sequence comes from Methylobacter sp. Wu8, assembly GCF_036440755.1. NCBI lineage: Bacteria > Pseudomonadati > Pseudomonadota > Gammaproteobacteria > Methylococcales > Methylococcaceae > Methylobacter > Methylobacter sp. Wu8. Next base: position 1,780 of record NZ_JAZGVT010000043.1, read on the forward strand.
ATCCGATCTTGACTAAGGAGGTTCTTGGATTTGTTTTGGCGCTGGGTAGTAACCCACCTCCCAAGTTTGAGGCCATCCAGGGTGACATAAAGAGCAGGAACCCTTGCATCACCGTTTAGCTTCACATAGAACTGAAGTTGTTCGAATGCTTCTTCCCATTTTTCCGTAAGGAGAACCCAAGACCATCCAGAGAGAGCTTCAAAACGTTCTATCCGATCTTGGGTAAGGAGGTTCTTGGATTTGTTTTGGCGCTGGGTAGTAATCCACGTTCCAAGATTAAAACCATCAGGAGTAACATAAGTGACGGAAACCCTTGCATTGCCATACAGTTTTACATAGGACTGAAGCTGTTCGAACCCTTCCTCCCATTGTTCAAGTCTATCCCAAGACCATCCAGAGAGAGCTTCAAAACGTTCTATCCGATCTTGGCTAAGGAGGTTCTTGGATTTGTTTTGGCGCTGGGTAGTAATCCACGTTCCAAGATTGAAACCATCAGGAGTTACATAATTGGCTGAAATTCTTGCATTACCATGCAGTTTTACATAGGACTGAAGCTGTTCGAATGCTTCTTCCCATTGTTCCGTAACCGGATCCCAAGACCATTCAGCAAGTGCTTCAAGACGCTCTACATAATCTTGGCTAAGGAGATTTTTGGATTTGTTATAACGCTGGGTTCGAACCCTTCTTCCCATTGTTCCGCATAGGGATTCCAAGCCCACCCAGAGAGAGCTTCAAGGCGTTCTATTCGATCTTGGCTAAGAAGGTTTTTCGATTTGTTTTTACGTTGAGTGGCTGTCCACGATCCAAGTTTGAGGCCATCCGAGGTGACATAAAGACCGGGAATCTTTGCATCACCGTTTAGCTTCACATAGGACTGAAGCTGTTCAAATGCTTCTTCCCATTTTTCTGTAAGGAGATCCCAAGACCATCCGTAGATGGCTTCAAAACGTTCTATCCGATCTAAGCTAGTAAGATTCTTGGATTTGTTTTGGCGCTGGGTAGTAATCCACGATCCAAGATTGAAACCATCAGGAGTTACATAATTGGCTGAAATTCTTGCATTGCCATGCAGTTTCACATAGGACTGAAGCTGTTCGAATGCTTCTTCCCATTGTTCCGTAATCGGATCCCAAGACCATCCAGCAAGTGCCTCAAGACGTTCTACACGATCCTGACTAAGGAGTTTTTTGGATTTGCTTTGGCGCTGGGTAGAAACCCACGTCCCAAGACTGAAGCCATCTGCGGTGATATGCCTTTGCGGAATCTTTATATTGCCGTGGTTTTGTGCATAATTCTCCATCAACCCATACCAGAAATTCCATGGAACAGTACTCTGCTCAACCAAATAGGTACGCAGCGAATCACCAAAATCCCTGTCTACAGAGGCTGGTAGATCAATGGTGATTTTTGATAGATCTAGTTGATTGACCTTCGACCCTGGCTTTCTGCCTAGCTCGGTACGTAGCGTATCCAGTTGCTGCGATAAGACTTCATCATGTGATTTGAATGCATTCAGTACCTCCCAGACAGGTTTAAAGTTACTGGCTTCAATTGAGGCTACTGCGTTGTCGCCCTGTTCAATAAACACCGGTATAACAATGGTTCCAAACTTTTTGTCATCACTTAAGCGAATGGCACGACCCACTGCCTGAACAATGTCCACCTGACTGTTTTTTGGATCAATGAAGGCAACACCATCTAATGAGGGAACATCCACCCCTTCGGACAGGCACCGGGCATTGGAGAGCAGTCCTCTTTGGTTGTCATCCAAGCCTTTCAGGTAATCCAGTTTCTGCCGTCTTCTATCCGTTGGCATTGCTCCAGACACAAAGTCAGTCCACAGCTCACCGCTGGGGCGATGCTCTTCGTCGATCCATTCGAGCACCTGATGTACGTCATTTTTGAATGATTCCGCCCGACTGACACGGCTGTGGAAACTGATGACCCGTTTGAGATCGTAATCCTTGATGGCCTTGAGCAGACCAATCTGGGCGGCCAAGGATTCTGCATCGTTTTCAATACCGGAGTCGGTTTTAATGAATTCTCTATTTTTAATTCATTCGGCAATCATCGGACTATCTACGCCAATAATCACGATCCGGTAATCGGTAAGCAGCTCAAGCCTAATAGCTTCACCAAAAGGTAGCGAATACAGCACCTTACCGAACACGGCTTCATCATCCATGCAAGCCACTTCAATGCCGCGATCTTCGGCGGTTTTCTTTACCGAGGCGGTATAGGTACGTGGCGTAGCGGTTGCGAATAGGCGTTTGGTGGCGATGATGCGGTTGTTGTCCAATACGGTGGAGAATGCACTGGTGACTTTGCCGGTGCAACGGTGGGCTTCATCGGCGACCACCAGATCAAATCCCAGAGTGGAGTCACCGGCTTGCGCATCGGCTACTATTGGCGAGGATTGGTAGGTGGAGAAGATGACCTTCGCTCCATCCCCTTTTATGAATCGCCTGATTTCCTCTACATCTGAAGTGACAGGAAAAGCCAAGTCGGAAACCGAATGAATGGCTTCATCCTCGCCTCGTTTTCCAACGGTTTCGTCTGAGCATACACAAAGCACATCGAATGGCTGAGTTGCGGCAAATGTCCATTCCCTGAGGGTTTGTGACAACAGGCTTAATGATGGCAACAGTACCAATGTCCGTTTGGACGCAAGTTCTTCTTTGATCCAAAGCGTGGTGAACGTTTTGCCTGTTCCACACGCCATGATCAGTTGACCACGTTCGGCATTTTGAAAATTATCAGCTACCGTGGCGATTGCCTCAAGCTGGTGTGGGCGCGGCTTGGGAGGTTCTTTGCGCTTACCGCTATGGAGGTCTTTGTAACGTGATGGGTATTCAAGCTCTGAATGTTCGAAGTCTGAGAGCAGGAATCTGACTACCGTTTTTTCCTGGCTTCGCAGACCTGTATTGCATTCTTGCCGATCCGGTCAGTGGTGGCTATCAGCAGGCGCTTGTCGATGCCCATGCGGTTAGACTCGCTGAGAAACTTGTCTACATCGTGTTTGGTAATGTCATGCTTATGTGAGTAACACTTAGCCTGTACCGCCCACGTTTCGCCATTCTTATGCTGGAAAACAAGGTCGACACCGCAATCGATACCCCAGCGCTTGGGGTATTCTTCCCATAGCCAGATTTGATCAACCTGAGTTGACCATTCGGGATCATTTTTGAGGAACCATTTAGTAAATCGTTCAAATTGCTTGCCCCGCTTTAAAGGGTCATCGTCCAAGCTTTGGTAGAGTTCGAGAAAAGTAGCCACTGATTAGAGTTTATTGGTTTTATTATCGGTTGATGATAAACCATCCTTTGGGTTGTTCGCTGGAAATATTGGAAACGGTACCGTGTGGAGGTTTCTCAGAACAGACGAAGTGGCGCTATATGTGCGCTGATCTAATCGCAACTACAAACTTATAAAATTTCACGTTCGACATCAAACGTCCGTTCAGAAATGATGGTGCGATAGACGGGACAACCCAGACGCCGTGCCAAGCTTACTACTTTAGCCTTGAGTTCGGAGCCCGTATTGACCCCAACAATTAGCTCGCCGATGGCATCATGCGGAACCTTGCTTAGATAACAGTCTGGTATGGTGGGGTGTAAATTTTCAGATTTCAATCTCCCAATTGCGCGCTCTTCTTTTTCATAAGACCAATCGATTGACTTTGTGTAGAGAACCTCCTCATCGATAGACTGACTGGATTTAGTTGACAATGAAGCACGCTCTGAAGAGTAACTCACTGGACGAAGCAAGCTCTCATTCTGGAGTGACATGAACACTGGCGCTGTGCGCAGGAACCCCACACAGAACCCGGCATGTGACGCTGCATAGTGTGACCACATCAAAACGCTATTCCAACGACTGGATACCGAGAAGATGCCAATGTCTAAATTGAACCGCTCCCCTATATTCTTCTGTAGGTAGTTGTGAACCACAACTGGATTACCTTCGATGCCCTCGATGATCTGTCGTTTCTCCGCTAACAATAAATTTTCTTCATGACTCCCGAGGTCTGATTTAAATACATCAATTGCCTGACGGTGAGTGATAACAGGTAGGCATTCAAATGGATCGTTCAGCGCCGCAGGCTGCGTGTATCGTAACAACTCATCATCAAGGTATGTAACCCGATCTGGCGGCAAGTATTTGTAGACATGGTTCATATAGGTCGCCCGTGTGCAGCAGGGTGCACTCTGCATCCCTTCAGTTGTTTAATGGTTCCGCACAGTGTGCCCTAACATAATAAGATAGGCAAAATTTGTACATTCTCACGCTCCGCGTTGAAATGCACCTTTAATATCGATATGACAACAAAGACTGCTGGTGAATTTTTAATGCTCTTTTCTGACAAAACGAGCAAATTTTCCACGCTTTTTACAACGTACTACCTTCCATTTCGTGAGCAGCACCATGAATGACTGCACTATCTGCTATAAGCCAGCTAAATGTTAATGTGTGCAAATAATTGTTTGCGGTGTTCAACTTGAAAGGTCGCGGGTGTGCAATTGCTATGCAATTGGGTGTGCAAGTGCAATACAATTTTGCATTGGAGAAAGCCACTCATGATTCGATGGCCTGTAAATACCTCTGCGCCAACGAAAACCCAGATCACGACACTATTAACAGCTTTCGTAAGCGCTTTGGTAAAGAGATAGAAGGCCTGTTTGTCGAGATATTGGTGCTTGCACAAACCTTGGGTCTGCTTAAGCTGGGCACAGTGAGCCTGGACGGCACCAAAATTAAAGCCAATGCCAGCAAACATAAAGCCTTGAGCTGGGATTACGCCAATCAACTGGAAGCTCAATTTAAGCAGGAAGTTGAAACCTTGATGAAGCTGGCGGAAGCTGCCGATAACACGCCGCTTCCCGAAGACATGGATGTGCCCAAGGAACTTAAGCGCCGCCAAGACCGATTAGTGGTAATTGCCAAAGCTAAGCAGGAAATCCAGGCCCGTGCCAAGGTGCGCTACGCGCAAGAAAAAGCCGAGTATGACGAAAAGCTGGCCAAGCGTGAACAACACCTCAGTGAAACCGGCAAGAAAATGGGCGGCAAAGCCCCCCAAGCGCCTACCGATGCGCCCCAAGCCAAAGATCAAGTCAGCTTAACCGATGAAGAGTCCCGCATCATGCCGACCCCTAATGGTTTTGAACAAGCCTATAACGCCCAAGCCAGCGTTGATATTGCCACCCACCTGATCGTTGGTCATCACGTTACTCAGCACACCAACGACAAACAAGAAATCGAACCGGCGTTAGCCAAACTGGGGCAGCTCCCGGAATGCCTGGGAACCGTTGAAAACCTGTTAGCCGACACGGGTTACTTCAGCCAAGACAATGTAAATGCTTGTGCTGATGCAAAGATAAAGCCGTACATTGCTCAAAAGCGGCAAAGCCATAATCAGTCGCTTGAAGCCCGACATCAGCACAAGCCGGAAATAGACGAGACCACCTTGCTGCCACTGGAAGCCATGACTCATCGATTAGCCACTAAAACGGGCAAAGCACTTTACAGCAAGCGTAAATCTACCGTCGAAACCGTGTTCGGCATCATTAAACACGTTCAGGGATTCAGGCAATTCCATCTTCGAGGTCTGGGATCCGTCCAAAGTGAATGGAATTTAGTCTGTATCGGCTGGAATTTGAAAAGAATGCATGTATTAAGAGGGTAATAGCGAGAAAAGTAGCCTCGGTCGGTTCGTAAAACAGAACCGGGAACATGAAAAATTGTAACAAACAACTTTTTTGAGTTTTAAACTTGATTAGGCGAGTTGGTTGGCTCTATTAATCCGACAAACTCCTAGTGGATAACATCGGCTTAATGACCGATAGAGCTAGTGGAGTCTTAAATCTGCTTTTCTGGCATTTTCAGCACCCTGATGTTATTGGGCGTCCTTCTGATGCCGTTTTCTGTATGGCTATTGATTCAGTAATACAAGAGATTGACGACATAAAATCCACCGTCAGCGCCTATTGCGACGCCGACATAGCCAAAGGACAGGTGTAATTATGAGCATAGTAGATAGAGCTGAAAACCAATTTAATATTAATTTCGATCCTGTTTTTACTAAGGCACAAGTCTTTAAAGCCGAAGGGGAATATAACACCACATGGGGCGAAAATCGCCGTATTACGATGATGGTGCTAACCCAAAGTGGGCAAAATCTTGTTGATAACCTGACATCAATGTTAGCCGAGGATGAGACGGCAGATGCATACTTTTCCATGATAGAGCAGATAGGTGAATATGAGCAGCATCTCAAAAACAGTATTGAATTGACTCTGGCAGCAACAGCGCGGCTTCTACTGGTGGCGCAGCATGTCGCAGATAATGAAGCCGAACCAACCGAGCTGGCATAAGCAATTTTGACCAATCAAGGCCGGTAGCTTTCGGGTTACCGGCTTTTTATTGTGGCGGACTGTACTTATTTGTCATTGTTTATAATACAATACCTCTAAGTAATTCATTAAGTAGGGGCATGAATCCTATGGCAATCAAAAGCAGTACATTTGGTCGAGTCGAGTTAAGCGGCAAAGATGCGGCGCGGTTTGTCCAGCACATGAACGAAGATAAAGCTAACCCTTTGGCGTTGGCGGCGTTGGCGCGTGGACGTGAAATCAGCGAGAAAATCAAAAAGGGCGAAGCGTTTAAACTGAAACGTAATGCTTGATTCAGATTATTACATTCGCAAACTCGAGGCATCCGATACCGTCCAAAACTTCAAGATTGGCAATCAATCATTCTTGCCGCTAAAAACCTTCCTGCAAAAACAAGCCAAACAATTTCAGCAATCCAGTATCGCGCAAACCTATGTTGCAGTGACCGGCGATAAAACCATTATCGGTTTCGTGACGTTGACCTGTAGTGAGATAGACTTACAAAACGGCTATGACTTGGCCGACTGTAGCCATGCAAACAATTACGAGTTTTTACCCGCTGTCAAAATTGCACGGTTGGCGGTCGATAACCGGTACAGAAACAGCGGTATTGGTTCGACGCTGGTTGATTATGCCGTTGCGTTGATACAAGACCGGGTAGCCGAAAATGTTGGCTGTCGTTTTGTTGTGACCGATGCCAAAAGTGAAGCTGTCAGCTTTTACGAAAAACAAGGGTTTGTTTTACTGGATTCCGAAGGCAATCAGTCAACTGAACATCATTTGATGTTTTTGGATTTAGTGGGTTTGGTTTAGCGCTATTGCCACTTGGGTATATTGCCGGGTAACACCGGCTTTTTTGTGCCTAAATTGTTGGCAATCGTTGCGGTTTATTATGGCTTTTTATTTTCAACTGCAACGCGAGTGCAACGTGGAGAATTTTAGGCATAAAAAAAGCACTTGGTTTTAACCTAAGCGCTTGATTTGTATGGTGGCGATAGGTGGAATTGAACCACCGACCCCGGGGTTATGAATCCCGTGCTCTAACCAGCTGAGCTATATCGCCATTTGGGCGGGCCTTTTGAAGAGCGGGAATTATAAATACCCGCTCTTCCTTTGTCAAACGTTGAATCGGAAATGCACGACGTCGCCGTCTTTGACGATGTAATCTTTGCCCTCAAGCCGCCATTTTCCGGCGTCTTTGGCGCCCTGTTCGCCTTTATAGTCGATGAAATCCTGATAGGCGATGACTTCGGCGCGGATAAAGCCTTTTTCAAAATCGCTGTGAATCACTCCGGCCGCCTGGGGGGCGGTTGCGCCGACCGGAATGGTCCATGCCCTGACTTCTTTTACGCCCGCAGTGAAATAGGTGGCGAGATTCAGCAGTTTGTATCCGGCTCTTACGACACGGTTCAAACCGGGCTCTTCCAGCCCCAAATCATCAAGAAATTCTTTCTTTTCGTCTTCATCCAGTTGGGCTATTTCGGCTTCTATCGCGGCGCAGATAGGCACTACCATCGCGCCTTCCTTGTCGGCCAAGGCCTGCACTTTATCCAATAACGGGTTGTTTTCAAAGCCGTCATCCTGAACATTGGCGATGTACATGGCGGGTTTGAGCGTCATCAGACACAGGTCTTTAAACAGGGCTTTTTCATCGTCGGTTAACGGCAATGTTCGCGCGGGTTCTCCTGCGTCCAGGTGCTTGAAGACTTTTTCCAACACGTCTTTTTTTGCCTGTTCGTCTTTGTTGCCGGTTCTGGCGGCTTTGCTGGCGCGCAACAGGGCTTTTTCAACGGAAGCCATGTCGGCCAGGGCCAATTCGGTATTAATGACTTCGATGTCGGAGAGGGGATCGATTTTTCCGGCGACATGGATCACGTTGTCATCCTGAAAGCAGCGCACAACATGGGCTATCGCATCGGTTTCACGAATATTGGCTAAAAACTGGTTGCCCAAGCCTTCGCCTTTTGACGCGCCCGCAACTAGACCGGCGATGTCGACAAACTCAATCGTTGTCGGCAGCACACGCTCGGGTTTTACAATTTCCGCAAGCTTATCCATCCGGGTGTCGGGTACCGGAACCACGCCTACATTGGGGTCGATTGTACAGAAAGGGTAGTTTTCGGCCGCGATTTTCGCACGGGTTAATGCATTAAATAAGGTCGATTTCCCGACATTGGGTAAACCGACGATTCCACAATACAGCGCCATAGGGTTCTCTGAGGTATTAGATAAGAAGTGAGTGCGGCAAGATGATCAAGCCGAAACAAAGCGGGGATTATACAAGCTATGGCTTTAATCTAAAAAACTAAAACAAATGACGGGGTGGGAGCTTGTGCTGGAGTTCATCGCAGCCGTCAGGTTTTTTCTTCGCGTTCGTTGCGCTGCTCGTGGCAAATCATCAAACAAATGGCTACACTAGAGCATATTGCTTACACGCCAAGATAAAAACTACATGCTGAAAAAGACGTCGCTTTACAATCTTCATCTTGAGTTGGGCGCCAAAATGGCGCCGTTTGCCGGTTACCTTATGCCTATGCAATACGGTAAAGGCACGCTGCACGAACACCTGCACTGCCGCAGCCATGCCGGTTTTTTCGATATTTCTCACATGGGACAGTGCCTGATTCTGGGCGACGAGGCGGTTCATGAAATTGGCCAACTGATAGTCAGCGACATTGCCGGGCTTAAAGCCGGAGAGCAGAAATATACGGTATTAACCAACAGCGATGGCGGGATTATCGATGATATCGTCATTACCCGTATCGATTCGGGCTTGATGATTATTGTAAATGCCGCTAGTAAAGACAAAGTCTTTAAGTATTTTTACAGCCATTTATCCGGCCGGTGTTGTTTTAACGAATTGACAGGGCAGTCTTTATTTGCCTTGCAAGGACCTGCCGCCGCAGCAGTCATGAAAAAATTTTCCGCACAAGTCGCTGAACTTTCCTTTATGCAGGCCTGCGGCGCCTACATCGACGGCATAAAATGCAACGTCAGCCGTAACGGCTATACCGGCGAGGACGGTTTTGAGATTCTGGTAGGCAATCATTATGCCGAACAGGTTGCCCGCCTGCTGCTGGACGAAGACGAGGTTGAGCCTATAGGCTTGGCCGCCAGAAACACCTTGCGCCTGGAAGCCGGGCTATGCCTTTACGGTCACGAAATCGATGAATCGATTACGCCGGTAGAGGCGGGTCTCCACTGGCTGCTTAAAAAAAACCATGACCAATTTCCCGGGGCCGACAAGATTCTGGCTCAATTGCAATACGGCGCGGAAAAAATCCGCGTGGGTTTGCTGGTCGATAGCAAAATACCGGTGCGGGAAGGCAGTATCATTTGTAACAGCGAAGGTATCGGTGTAGGTTATGTGACCAGCGGCAGTTTTTCTCCCAGCTTGGGCTATCCGGTTGCTATGGCGCTGCTTGATCCGTATACCGTTGACTTGGGCAATCCGTTATATGCTCAAGTGCGTGATCATCGGATTGAAGTTGCCGTGACCCCGCTGCCTTTTGTCCCTCATCGCTATTACAGAAAGAATGGGGATGTTCCAGCATAGCCGGTTCCGCAATGGAACCTGGATAACGGCGACCGACATGGCGGCCGGGGAAAGGCTTTATATTGGGGCTTGAAGCGGTGTGAGAAGCCGTCATTCATGCCGGGTTGCACATGCTCACCCGCTAACAGATTTTTTTCGTGCTTTTCGTGTCTTTCGTGGACAATGCTGTTTCCCAAACTGCTGAGTAGGTAAAAATCATGACCCCATTTCGTCCCAGCCTGGCCCAATTGGAAATGCGCGGTAATTTCATCAACCGCCACATCGGTCCCAATTCGCAGCAAATCCAAGAGATGCTGGCGGAGCTGGGCTTAAATGATCTGGAAGACATTATCGATCAGGCCATTCCGGCCGATATTCTGAACCATGAGCCGTTAAAGTTGACCGAAACGGTCAGCGAGCGCGCGGTGATCAAGCATCTGCGCAAAATGCGCGAACGCAATAATGTGTTCACTTCGATGATAGGCATGGGCTATTACGACACCGTCATGCCGGCGGTGATTAAGCGCAATGTGCTGGAAAATCCCGCCTGGTATACGGCATATACGCCTTATCAGTCCGAAGTCAGCCAGGGGCGGCTGGAAGCATTGCTTAACTTTCAACAAGTCGTTATCGACTTGACCGGCATGGCGCTTGCCAACGCCTCGCTGCTCGATGAAGCCACGGCGGCGGCGGAAGCCATGTCCATGTCGCGGCGCTTGTCCAAGAGCCGGGCCAACAGTATCTTCGTGGACCGGGACTGCCACCCGCAGACCATCGCGGTGATCAAGACCCGCGCCCGTTCCCTCGGGTATGAAGTTATCGTCGCCGATCCTTACCGGGAGCTGGAGCAACATGATTTTTTTGCGCTGCTGCTGCAATATCCCGGCTGCACCGGCGAAATAAGAGATTTAACGGAAGTCACCGCGATAGCCCAGGCCAAGTCGGCGCTGGTTACGGTCGCGGCGGATTTGCTGGCGCTGGTGCTGCTTAAACCGCCCGCCGAATTCGGCGTCGATATCGTCGTCGGCAATTCCCAGCGCTTTGGCGTGCCGATGGGGTATGGCGGGCCGCATGCCGCGTATTTTGCGACCAAGGACGAGTACAAGCGCTCGGTTCCCGGACGCATTATCGGCGTGTCCAAAGACAGTCACGGACAGATTGCGTTGCGCATGGCGCTGCAAACCCGCGAGCAACATATCCGCCGGGACAAGGCCACCAGCAATATCTGCACCTCCCAGGTGCTGCTTGCCGTAATAGCCGGATTTTACGCGATTTATCACGGTGCAAAAGGCTTGCGCCTGATTGCCGGCCGGGTGCATCGCTATACGCAGATCCTGGCGGCGGGCATCACCCAACTGGGCCATCAGGTGCTGAGCGAATGTTATTTCGATACCCTGGTTATCAGCGCCCCGAACCGGGCGAAACGCATCGCCGCCCAAGCCACGGAAGCCAATATCAACCTGCGTGTTATCGACGCGGATCATATCGGCATATCGCTGGACGAAACCACCACGCGGGAAAACTTAAGGGATGTCTGGCAGGTGTTTGCATCGGCCACGGCCGATCTCCCGGACATCAATGTGTTGGATGCCGCATTGGGCGAGTGCATCCCTGAAGCCTTATTGCGGAACGATCAAATCCTGCAACATCCGGTTTTCGACCGTTATCATTCCGAAACCGAAATGATGCGTTATATGCGCCGTCTGGCCAGGCGCGATATAGCGCTGGACCGCTCGATGATACCTCTGGGTTCATGCACGATGAAGCTGAACGCCGCGACCGAAATGCAGACCATTTCCTATTATGAATTTAACGCATTGCACCCGTTCGCGCCGCAGTACCAAACCCACGGCTACCAACAAATGTTTGCCGAGCTGGAAGATATGCTGTGCGACCTGACCGGTTTCGATGCTTTTTCGCTGCAACCCAATGCCGGTTCCCAGGGCGAATACACCGGCTTGTTAGTCATCCGCAAATATCATGAGGTCAGGGGCCAGGCGCAGCGCAACATCTGCCTGATACCCGCGTCCGCGCACGGCACCAATCCGGCCAGCGCGACGATGGCGGGGCTTAAGGTCGTGGTCGTCGCCTGCGACGAAAACGGCAACGTCAGTCTGGATGATTTGCGCGCGAAAACCGCCGAATATCGCGACACCCTGGCCGCGTTAATGATTACCTATCCGTCCACGCACGGCGTGTTCGAGCAGGCGTTCCGGGAAATCTGCGACCTGATCCACCGGCACGGCGGACAGGTTTACCTGGATGGCGCCAACTTCAATGCGTTGGTGGGTTTGAGTCGTCCCGGCAAAATCGGCGCCGACGTCGCCCATCTTAATCTGCATAAAACTTTCTGCATTCCGCATGGCGGCGGCGGTCCCGGCGTCGGTCCGATAGGCGTAGGGGCGCACCTGGCCCCTTTCCTGCCCGACCATCCGGTCGTCGAGGGCGTTAATCCTGCGAAGGGTGAGCACGGCACTATCGGCGCCGTGTCTGCCGCGCCTTGGGGTTCGGCCAGCATCTACACTATTTCCTGGGCCTATATCGCAATGATGGGCGCAGCCGGCTTGAAACGCGCAACCTTGACCGCGATCCTGAACGCCAACTACATCGCCAAACGGTTGGCGCCGTATTACCCGGTTTTATATACCGGCAAAAACGGCTGGGTCGCGCATGAATGTATTATCGATTGCCATGCGTTTAAAAAGACCTGCAACGTCACCGTGGAGGACATCGCCAAGCGATTGATCGATTACGGTTTTCATGCGCCAACGGTGTCGTTTCCGGTCGCCGACACCTTGATGATAGAACCGACGGAAAGCGAGGATAAGGCGGAGATCGACAGATTCTGCGCGGCACTGATCGCTATCCGCGAGGAAATCAGGGCCATAGAAACCGGCGAAGCCGATGCGGAAAACAACCTGCTGCATCATGCGCCGCATACCCACCGCTTGTTATTGGAAGAATGGAATCTGCCTTACTCCAAGCAACAAGCCTTTTTTCCAAATAACGATCAGCATGACGATAAATATTGGCCGCCGGTCGGGCGTATCGATAATGTTTACGGCGACAGGCATGTGTTTTGCAGCTGTCCGCCGCCGGTGGTGGATGATGAATAACTGATGTTATGTAAACTAAAAAATTCACCACGAAGACACGAAGAGCTCGAAGTTTTTTACTCTATTTTCCTTCGCGTTCTTCGTGTTTCGACAACGGCTCCATGCGTTGCTCCACCTCCTGCATCCATGCAAGTCGTTCGTGGTGAATAATTTATCTCCCGATTACACCCGCAAGGGGGTAACTTTTCCTGTCATCCGGTAATTCCGGTAATCTTCGACAACCTGGGCATGGTCGAATGCCAGCACGACCGGAAGAGTGTCGAAGGTAAAAATACCGAAATTTTTGGCATCGTCGGCGGCCCGCGGCATTCCGGCCGCTTCGGCAATATAGACGGCGGTGACCGTATGGTTGCGGGAATCGCGTGCGGGATTGGAGTAGAGGCCGAGCAAAGCCGTCAGGGTAATATCCAAACAGATTTCTTCCTTGGCTTCGCGAATCGCGGCATGTTCTACGGTTTCGCCGACATCGACAAAGCCGCCCGGTATGGCCCAGCCGTAAGGCGGATAGGCGCGTTCGATCAGCACAAAGGGCCGCTCGGGTTGGTCGGTCAGCTCGATTAAAATATCGGCCGCCAATAAAGGGGTGACGGGTTTTGGCATGTTATCTCCTGAAAGCCGTGGGTGAGTGGTTGAAATTTCTGGCGGAGCTGAATGTGGAGCTATCTTGCGGGCTTTTCGCACCGATTCGCGCGGCGGGTCGTTTACTTCTGAACCAGTATCCAGGGTTTCACTACAACAGCCCATACATCGGCATCTTCCTCAAGCCAGGCAATGGCCTGTTGATCGGAGACCGGGGCAAGCTGATTGTTTTGCATCCATGATGCGACTTGGTCTTTATTGTCGATCGAAAACTGGTAGGCCACCTCGACCAAATCCAGGGCCGGAGCGACAAATACCGCCGAGCCGCTTGCAAAAAAGCGTTGCAATTCCTTCCAGGCGATTTGTGAGGTTTCCAGATTGACTTTTTCTCTGGCAAGATCGCAAGCGTTTGATTCGTACATGATTTTCTCTTTATTGTCGGTCGGTAATGCGTTATTTACACATTTGAATGGTGTCGTTATCAGCTCAGCTGTTATTCTATAGCCTGCGATTATAAATTACTAAGTCAAGAGAGATAAATCATGTCGTTTTTTGAGTCAATAACAAAGAAATCCAAGTTGAAAGCCGCTATCAAGCAAACGATGGACGCACGCAGCAGCGAAGGCGGTACGGCCGACCAATTATTCAAAAAAGTCTATCAGGACTATGCCGAGGTTGTCGCTAACGAGCCGTTGATTGCCGAAGCCTTATATAATTGGGGGCTTGCGTTGCTGCATCAGGCGAGAACCAAATCGCGCGAGCAGGCGGCCAGTCTTTATCAGGATGCTATCGCCAAATTCTCTTTTTGCCTGACTATTGAGCCCGCCTATCTTGGCGCGGCATTGGATGGCGGTGTGGCTTATATGGAATTGGCCCGCGTTAAAGCGGTTGAACCCAATGACAGTCTATACGAAAGAGCCAAAAACTATTTTGAAAAGGCCAATGCGATTCAGGCCGGTTCGGCTTCTTATAATGTGGCTTGTATTTATGGTTTGCGGGGCGAAAAAGAGGCTTGCCTGAATGCGCTGGAAATTTCTAAAAACAAGGGTTATTTACCGGTTGTCGCCGATATTCTTGCCGACCCGGACCTTAATCGCGTTAAAGACCAGGATTGGTTTGCCGATTTTATAGAGTCGTTAAATAAAAAACCCGAGCCTGCTGCCGAAATTAGCGAGGCGGTTGCCGAAAGCGCCGCTGAATCTGGCGCCACAGATGAGCCTAAAAAGGCCGAAATAGAGCAGGGTTCTGTGGAAAATGCCGCTGTTGTTGCCGAACCCGAGGCCGTTATTGAGCATAAAGCCCAAGCCGATGAAGACGCGGCTGAACCGGATGCCGTAGCGGAAGGCGTTAAATAGTGGTATGACGGCAGGAAGAGAAATAGCGATGTTTTGCTTTAAATACGCGGTGGTTGCCGGGTTGATGGCGGGATTCGTTCAACCGGTTTTCGCGGCTGATGACGGCCTAAGTCAGACCTTTTCAAACTGCATGGATCAAGCCGGTGGCGGTACCCAATCAATGGTCGAGTGTATCGGCGCTGAAACGGAGCGGCAGGACCTCAGGTTGAATAACGCTTACAGGGATATTATGGCCGGACTTTCTGCTGAACGTAAGAAGCAGTTGCAGGAAGCCCAACGGTTATGGATTAAATACAGAAAGGCTAACTGCGACTTTTATTATGATCCCGAAGGGGGAACGATAGCCAGGGTCAATGCCAATGACTGTTTCATGTCCGCTACTGCGGCGCGGGCTAAGGAGTTGGAGGCTTTAAAACCCCAAGATTGAGTTATCGGTCAACCGGAAAACATGCCGCTAATAAGGCTTGCATTTTGGACAAGCCTAATTTTCGGGTTAACTCAATATTGTGTTGCGGGATGCTTTCCGGGTCGGGGTGGCTGGCTACGGCCTGAGCTATGCTGGTTTCCCGCAGCAGATGCAGCATGGGATAAGGTGAGCGGTTGGTGTAATTTGCCGCATCGTCCGCTTCCGCGCCTTGAAAACAGTAATCGGGATGGAAGCTCGCCAGCTGGTAGACGCCTTCATAGCCCTGTTCAGCCAACAGGGACTCGGCGATTTCAAGGAAATCCAGGTAGTCGTCAAATTCTGCAAAGGCATCGGCATAAATCAGTAGCGTGGTTTCAATGCCGGGTTCCGCATCCAGTCTATCGCATTCAAGCATCAGGTGTAGCAGGCATGGCTCTATTTTCGTATCGTGATTGACGCTGAAATAAACACTGCCTCGTTCCAGTTCGCGCTGTGCGAACGGGCAGATGCCGTATTCAATGATGACGGATTTTAACCAGGCTTGTGTCGCGGTTATAACGTTTTGGTCTGGAGGGGTTTTATCGGTCATGGTCGGTTGCCGGTTAAAACAAAAAAGCCCCGTTGTATGGGGGCTTTTGAAGGGCGCAAGTCTATATTATTTTATTTATGACTGGTGCCGGCTACGATTCTTTTCTCTCTTTCTTCGCTGGCTTTTTCGATCTTTGAAAAAACCCGGAGTATGTCGGTGGACGATAAAATGCCGAGCAGCTTGTTGTCTTTATCGACGACAGGTAATGCACCGATTTTATTGTCGGCCATTTTTGCCGCCGCTTCCGATGCGTAAGTTTCAGGGGTAACGGTTATCACGCCGCGGTGCATGATATGTTGTACTTTTTTCGGTACTACATGCAGTTCTGTCGCGCCTGTGCCGGTTGCCGCTTCAATTGCGTTAGAGTTGCTTTTAGGTCCGAGTGCTTTGTATAGGTCCCGGTCCGATACAATGCCGATAACTTTGCCTTTTTCAACGACGGGTAAGTGGCGGATTCTTTCGTAATGAATTAAGAAAAAGACACGATCAATCAAATCGTGTTGCTCGACTGTAAATACTTTTGAAGTCATTAAATCTTCAACACGCATTATTATTCTCCATGATTGTAAAAAACTGAGTAAGAATAGGGAAATAAACGTATTTTTACAAGAGATAAAATTTGATGTGTTATAAAATAATCGGTCACGGTTTTGTTTGGTTTTTGCAGGTCTGAGTATGTTGAATCGATCTGCACGAGTGTTATTTAGAGTCTAAATCTGTCTTAGCGACACACACAATGGAGTTAGTTATGCGCGTCATCCTGTTAGGAAGCCCCGGTTCCGGCAAAGGAACTCAAGCTCAATTTATTACTGAAAAGTACGCTATTCCGCAAATTTCAACGGGTGATATGTTGCGCGCCGCAGTGCGGGAAGGAACGCCGTTGGGCATTGAAGCAAAAAAAGTGATGGATGCCGGCGGCCTGGTTTCCGATGACATTATTTTAGGATTGATTAAGGAACGCATTGCCCAAGCCGATTGCGCCAACGGCTTTTTGCTGGACGGCTTTCCCCGCACGATTGCCCAGGCTGAAGGCCTGAACGAAATGGGCGTTATCATCGATACGGTTATTGAAATCGTCGTCGAGGATGAGGAAATTGTAAAACGGATGGCGGGCAGAAGAGTGCATTTGCAATCCGGCCGCACCTATCATGTCGATTTTAATCCGCCTAAAGCTGAAGGCGTCGATGACGTTACTGGCGAGCCGTTGATTCAGCGCGATGATGATAAAGAAGAAACCGTGCGTAAACGGCTCAGTGTTTATCATGAGCAGACTAAGCCGTTGGTAGGGTTTTATTCGGCGCCGGGACAAAAGGTGAAGTTCAGTTCGATAACGGGTGTCGGCAGTGTCGATGAAATCACCAAAAAAGTTTTTGCCGTTCTGGGATGATGGTTTTTGATTCCTCTCCCAAAGGCGTTTAAATTTCAGGATTACAGGTTTTTAAAATTCATGATAAAGAAAGTTGCAGTTTTACCGGCTGATAGTTATTTCGTTGTACGGAAGGGTGGCTAAGATGACCAAGTTATATAATGTTGCGGTGGTTGGCGCGACCGGTGCGGTAGGCGAGGCCATGCTGTCTATTCTGGAAGAGCGCGACTTCCCTGTCGGCGAGGTGTATGCCCTGGCCAGCAGCAATTCAGTCGGTAAAAGAATCCCTTTTAAAGGCGGCTCTTTAGTCGTACAGGATTTGGCTACGTTTGATTTTTCAAAGGCGCAAATCGGTTTGTTTTCGCCGGGAGCATCCGTTTCGGCGGAATATGCGCCCAAGGCTGCCGCGGCCGGCTGCGTTGTTATCGATAACACTTCGCAGTTTCGCTATGACGATGATATTCCGTTGGTGGTGCCGGAGGTCAATTCTGAAAAAATCGCCGATTATAAAAATCGCGGCATCATCGCCAATCCGAATTGCTCAACTATCCAGATGCTGGTGGCGTTAAAGCCCATATACGATGCAGTCGGGATTGAGCGAATCAATGTCTGCACCTATCAGGCCGTTTCGGGTACGGGTAAGGAAGCGATAGAAGAGTTGGTTAAGCAAACGACCAGTCTGCTTAATATGCAGCCCATTATCACCAACGTCTATCCTAAACAGATCGCTTTTAATGTATTGCCGCAGATCGATGTGTTCATGGATAACGGTTATACCAAAGAAGAAATGAAAATGGTTTGGGAAACCCAAAAGATCTTGGGTGATGACAGCGTGTTGGTTAATGCGACCGCAGTACGGGTGCCGGTTTTTTACGGGCACTCCGAGGCCGTGCATATCGAGACCCGTAAAAAAATTGATGTGGCTACAGTCAGGGCTTTGCTTGGGCAAGCGCCCGGTGTGACGCTGATGGACGAGCGCAAGGATGGCGGCTATCCGACGGCTGTGACCGAGTCGTCAGGCAACGACGATGTGTTTGTAGGGCGTATCCGGGAAGACATATCGCATCCCCGAGGCATAGATTTATGGGTGGTGGGCGACAATGTTCGGAAAGGCGCCGCGCTTAACAGTGTGCAAATAGCGGAAGTGCTAGTAAAAAAATACATCTAGGCTAAGCTTGTCTACATATTTGACTGGACGCGGTAAGAGATTGTGGGAACTATTGTGAAGAAAGGCAAGGTGCGACTGTTAACTAAAACGTTAGCAGTTGTGTCTTTGCTGGCGCCTGTTAGCGGCCATTCGTTAGGGATTGGCGATATTAAGTTACATTCGGCTCTTAATCAAAATCTGGATGCTGAAATTTCGTTATCACTGTCCGGCGAAAACGTATCCGACATCAAGGTCAATTTGGCTCCACCTGAAAAATTTAGTGAGGCGGGAGTATCATGGAACTATTTCCTGTCGAAAATTAAATTCGAAACGGTTACTCGTTCTAATGGCTCGGCAGTCATTAAGCTGACTTCGAAGGAAGCGTTAAAAGAACCTTTTTTGGATTTCCTGCTCGAAGTCAGCTGGCCCAAAGGCAGTTTGTACCGTGAATTTACCGTATTGGTGGACCCTCCATCAGTTTATAACCAGGCAAGCAGTCCCATTTCAACCAATATTGACAGCTATGCGCAAACGCCGGTTGCCGCGCCTCAACGGCAAGCGTATACAAATGGGCAAAGTAGTGACGGAGAATATGGCCCTACACTTGGAAACGATACGCTTTGGAGCGTGGCCGAACGCGCAAGAGGACAGAGCGACGTTTCTGTGGAACAAATGATGATGGCGATTTTTGAAGCTAATCCTCATGCCTTCTATAAGGGGAATGTTTATGCATTGACCACTGGAAAAATGCTCAAGATTCCTGAAAGAGAGGCCGTTCTAAAATTATCGCGAAACCAGGCATTAGAGGAGTTCAACCGACATACGAGAGCCTGGAAAACTCGCTCGGTTCCAGCCCAGGCGGAAACGGCAAAGAAAAAGCCGGTCTCGAGTCAAGTCGAAGAGCGCGTCCAGAGCAAAGCCGAAGAGATTGTCGATAATCAGTTAAAGCTGGTTGCCCCGGCCAAAGCGGTGGTCGCTGACCATGCCGTTGTCGCGCCGGTGAATGAGCAGGTAAGCGCCGAAAAGAAAACAGCCGATGCGTCGAAAGTAGTTAGTGGTAAGGCTGAAGGTGCGAGTGAAACCGCACCGGCAGATAGTGAGATACAAAGCAAGATAGCAGCGCTGGAAAAACAACTGGTGATGATGCAGGAGTTGATTGCATTAAAAGATCAACAGCTGGCGGCTTTGCAGAACCAAGTCCAAGTTCAGGCAAATCCTGTTGTTCAAGAGCGGGTAGTGCCTGCCGAGGCGGTAGCCAAACCTGTAGATCAAGCTGCGGTCGCTTCCCAACAAGCGGTTCCTAAACCCGCTGAGCAAACGCAACAAACGCAACAGGCGGCCCAACCGGGAGTGGACAGCTCATCTGACTTCTACTCGTTGGGCATGGGCGGCGCCGGAGCGATAGTTTTAACGCTGCTTGGCTGGCTTTGGTGGCGAAAACGTAAGGTCGATGAGGAAACGAATACCGAGAGTATGTTTGCCTCCACTCTGATTAAAATGCCTGAAGTCGATGAGCCTCTTACTGCACCGGTTGTCGAAGAGGGTGTGGTTCATAATGCGGGTACCGTCGGGGAAAGTTCTTTCTTAAACGAATTTACACCGAGTGATTTTGATTCATTCGACACCGACCAGGGGGAAATCGATCCTATATCCGAAGCTGATGTGTATCTTGCTTATGGCCGTTATCAGCAAGCTGAGGAATTGATACGTCAGGCGATTAAAGATCAGCCGAATCGTGATGAATGTAAGCTGAAGTTACTGGAGATTTTTTACGCCAACGAAGACAAAGCCGCTTTTGACGCCTACGCCAATGAACTGGCGGAGGCGGGCAAACGAAATGAGGCCGAGTTTTGGGAGCAAGCGACCGAAATGGGGCGTGATATTTGTCCTGATTCGCCATTGTTTTCTTCCGGTGACGATCTATTTGCGGTGGCTGGCGATGCGGACCTTGAGCATGGCGATGGAAGTATCGTTGTCGAAGGCGTCAACAGGGAAGCTGCAAATACGGGAGCGGTTTCTTTTGAGACGTTAGTCAATGAGAATGTTGTTAAGGAAGCAGTCGATGTTGACCGAGTTAAACATGATTCTTTTGTTGACGATCAGAAAAATAATGACGGCATAGATTTTGATTCAAGTTTGTTTTTGGCGGGTCTTAAAGAAACAGATGAAGCGGAAAAGGGCGTCATCGCTTCTGCCCCGCAATCGAATGCCTCTTCAGTAGCGCAGGTAGAAAATATTGATTTTGACTTAAATTCGTTTTCGACGAGCGCTGACGTTGAAACTGCGGATGAAGCGGAAAAGGACGACACGGCTTTCAGTTCGCAGTTAGACGGCCTCGACTTTGATTTGAGTTCGTTTTCGACGGACGTTAAAGCGGCGGATGAAGCGGAAAAGGACGACACGGCTTTCGGTTCGCAGTTAGACGATCTCGATTTTGATTTGAGCTTGTTTTCGGCGGACGCTGAAACTGCGGATGACGCGGAAAAGGGCGGCGCAGCTTCCAGCATGCAGATAGACGGCATTGATTTTGATTTAAGTTCATTTTCGAGTGGTGCTCAGGAAGCGGATGAGAAGACCGATAAAGATATTAATGCATCCGGTGGATTGTCGGGTATCACCTCGGTAGAAACAAACCCGGCCAACAAGAAGCAGGCGTTTGAATCGTATGAGTTTGATTTCAGTCCCAATCATGAAAGCGACGACCTTGATTTCAGTGCTTTGGAATCTGGCGATAAGAGCAGCAAGAATGTTGACTTTGATGCGGATAGAATCTTAGATTTTAATGATGATTTGGAAGGGGTGGGCGGCTTTGACTTTGATTTTGACTTGGACCTGCCTCTAACAACAAAAGGGAAGGATTCCAATCAATATGACGCCTTTGGCGTTTCCGATCTTACCGATATGGACGAGTTGGAAACCAAACTGGACTTGGCTAAAGCGTATATCGATATGGGGGATGCGGATGCCGCCAAAGATGTTGCCAGAGAAGTGCTTGAGCGGGGCACGGCCGAACAGAAAAAGACGGCCCAAGGATTACTTGACGAGTTGGATTAGTTGGATTTTGTTTCCCACAAAAAAAGCCCTAGAAGGGCTTTTTTTGTGGGACTAGGATTGGCCGAGAATACTCAGGATGGCTTTTTGGTGGCGAGTGAAATTTAAGATGCATTGCTGCAGCGTTAAAAAGTGCTGATGAGTGTCGGCATAATTGTTGTTTAACAGGCGGATTTCCAGATCGTTTGCCGGCTGTCGAATCTCGAGTAAGCCGCAAAAACTTACAGATCCGTTCAGTTTATGGGTAACTTCCCGGGCAAGATCATATTGACTGTTTTCCAGTGCATCTTTAATTTGAATAAGTTGTAGCGGTAATTCCTCGAACAGTTTTTCAAAAATGGTTAAAGCAAGATGAGGGTTGTTTTTGGTTTTGCCCAGGATTATTTGGGTATAATTAAAAACCGAAGCCTTTGTTTGCCAAATATCCAGGATCTCGTTAAGTCGTTCTTCCGTTATCGGTTTAATCAGCCAATCATCAAACTCCACTGGATATTGCTTCTCGTTTTGGGGCTTTTCCTTCCGATCAATGATAGCTATGATCGGTGTCTTGCTGTTTATACCGAGTGGATCTTTGAGGTAATCGATAAGCTCAGACTGCCTGGAGTGGCCATTTACAGTCAAGTCCAGCAGTATCAGGTCGAATTGAGTCGTTGCAATGAGTCTTAAAATGTCATCATGTTCGTTGGCGACAATAATGTTTTGATTGTGGCGTTTTGATGGCGAGCGGACCGTGTCGCCGGTTAGCAAGGCAATAAATTGTCCAGGCTGCTTGGTTTTTAAAGGCATTTTTATGTTTCCTGATAGAGGTGTCGGTTTTATGACGCTTTCATATTTTAAGATTGTGCCTCTTGCTGAATTTATTTGCTTAACTATTCGATACTTATAGGTGACGCTGAATGTAGTTAATTGTTGACATTTACAAGCATTCCTATCCTGTTCTTTTAAAAGGATCTTTTTTCTTGTATGATTTGGTTTTCTGATGTGGATCCATGATAGCATTCAACTGTTAATTAATGTTAGCGCAGGGATGAGCAGATTGAAGTTGCAATATAAATAATTGTTTATATATGTGTTATTGTTTTATGGTCTTTAAATTGCGTATTTATGGATTAAAATCGGAGGGGTTGCAACATGGCTGAACTTGAGCAAGAAGACGGAGAGGAAAAGAAATCTCCTAAAAAACTTATCATTATAATTGCCGCCGCATTGGTTTTATTGATTGCCGGGGGCGGTGTCACTTTCTTTCTTATGAAAGGGGATTCGTCTAAAGGGGAAAAAGTTGCACATGAAGACGGGGCCGCAGTTCATCCAGAAAAGCTCTATTTTGATATGAGTAAGCCCATTATTGTTGATTTTCCCTCCGGTTCAGCAGTCAAACATGGGAGGATTACGGTTTCCATGTTGGTTGAAGGCGCCGAAACTATTGATGTTCTGAAGAAAAATGAACCCATGATACAAAACAATTTGTTGATGTTGGTTGGCGCGCAGGACAGCAGTGTGCTAAATACCGCTGAAGGCAAAGAGATGTTGCGTAAAGCCATATTAGATGATGTGACCGCCGTTTTAGTAAAAATGTCAGGGAAGGGCAAGGTTGATGAAATATTTTTTACTTCGTTTGTAATGAAATAACTTATGAGTGATTTACTCTCACAGGCGGAAATTGATGCGCTGCTGAACGGTGTCAGCGACGGAGACATCGAAACAGAGGATGAGTCCGAGTTTTATTCTGAAGCGGATGACGAAGAATTTCATGAAAAAGGCGTTGTCAGGGAATATGACTTTGCCAGCCAGGAAAGAATTGTTCGCGGGCGTATGCCGACCTTGGAAATGGTTAACGAACGGTTTGCCAGGTTTATCCGTATTTCATTATTTAATTTCTTGCGCCGTTCGGCGGAAATTTTTATATCGGGCATTCAGGTTCAAAAGTTTTCCGAATATATACAAGGGTTGCTGGTTCCCACCAATCTGACGATTGTCCGGTTTAACCCCTTGCGCGGCAAGGCGTTGATCGTCATCGATCCGCGACTGGTTTTTACGGTGGTGGACAATTTTTTTGGCGGCGCAGGACAATTTTATAACCAGACCGAAGGCAGGGAGTTTACGCCGACCGAGATGCGTGTGGTCAGAATTATCATTGATATGATTTTCAAAGACTTGAAGGAAGCCTGGAAGCCGGTTATGGAGCTCGATTTTGAATATGTGGGCGCAGAAATCAATCCGCGGTTTGCCAATATTATCGGCCCTGGTGAGATTATTGTAATTTCCACTATTCATGTCGAGTTGGAAGGCGGAGGCGGCGATGTCAACATTGCTATGCCTTATGCGATGCTGGAACCGATCCGGGAATTGCTGGATGCCATCAGTAGCGACAGTGGCGAGGTTGACGGCAGCTGGCAGGCTGCTTTGCGCGGCGAAGTGCTGAGAGCGGAAGTGAGTATAAACAGTCTTCTGGTCGAAAAAAACATGACCATAAGAGACGTTATGCGGTTAAAAAAAGGCGATGTAATACCTATCGATATGCCGGAAACGGTGACTCTGAAAGCGGAAGGAATTCCCGTTTTTGAAGGCAAGGTCGGTATATCGGACGGCAATTATGCAATACAGATTATTGATAAGGTAAGATCTTGAATCAACCCGATGCACGCCGGGGTTTGATGGTAACAATATTAAATTGGGAAATAAGATGAGCGAATATCCAAATGCACCTGATGATGGGGAAACGGTTGATGATTTTGAGGCCGCCGCATTTCAGGAATTTAATAACCAGTTTGAAGATAAAAGATCGTCCTCGGTCTCAAGTGATGAAGTTAACCTGGATGTGATTTTGGACGTTCCGGTTACGATTTCGATGGAAATAGGCCGGACCCAGATTAACATCAGGAATCTTTTGCAGTTAAATCAAGGCTCTGTGGTTGAATTGGAGCGTTTCGCCGGGGAGCCGCTTGATGTGTTGGTAAACGGCACTCTGATTGCGCACGGTGAAGTGGTGGTGATCAATGATAAATTCGGTATTCGCTTAACCGATGTTATAAGCCCGTCGGAACGGGTTAAAAGATTAGCCTGATGCCTGGAAAAAAGTGCGTCGCTTGGTTGTTGTTCTTGTGGTTTTCTCCCAGCTTTGCCGCACCGGGCGCTGATGTACCGAAGCAAACCGTCAGGACAATTTCTTCCGGGGACATGCTCCATTGGGGGATTGGCCTGCTGATAGTTTTAGGCATTTTTTTTCTTTGTGTTTGGAGTATGCGCAAGTTAAGCGGGATTACCGCCTACGGCGCGGGAAAAATGCGTATTATCGGCAGCCTGTCGTTGGGTGTACGGGAAAGAGTTATTTTGCTCCAGATTGGAAAGAAACAGCTCGTTTTAGGCGTGACGCCGGGGCGCATAGACGCCTTGCATGTGCTGGAGGGCGACGATTGCCTGAACACCTCTGCCGGAATGCAGGAGGCATCGCCGTCTGCCGGCATAGACAACGGATTTGCGCAAAAATTGATGCAAGCCATGAAAGGACGGTCTGATGGCTAAAAACATTTTATTTCGCTTGCTGCTTATAGGCATTGCTTTTCTGTTTATCGAAACCCCCGCTTTCGCCGCCGCAGGGATTGAAGCGGTCACCGTGACTACAGGCAAGCAAGGCGCACAGACCTATACGGTAACAATCCAGATTCTGGCGTTAATGACCCTGTTAACGGTGTTGCCGGCGCTGTTGTTGACCATGACCTCGTTTACCCGGATCATGATTGTGCTGAGTTTGCTGCGAACAGCTCTAGGAACCGGGCAGGCGCCGAGCAATCAGGTGTTGTTAGGCTTGTCCATGTTTTTGACTATTTTCATCATGATGCCGGTCCTTGACAAGGTGAATGCAGAAGCCGTCCAGCCTTATCTTGAAGAGAAAATTGACGTGACTGTCGCCATGGAAAAGGCTTCAGAGCCATTTCGGCAATTTATGCTGAAACAGACCCGAGAGGCCGATCTGGAATTATTTATCAGGATTTCCGGCAATGATGAGTTGCAGTCAGCCGAAAATGTGCCGTTTTCGTTATTGCTGCCGGCTTTTGTAACCAGTGAATTGAAAACGGCATTCCAGATAGGTTTTCTGATTTTCCTGCCTTTTTTGATCATCGATCTGGTGGTCGCCAGCGTACTGATGTCCATGGGTATGATGATGTTGTCGCCGATGGTTATTTCCCTGCCGTTTAAAATCATGTTGTTTGTTCTTGCTGATGGCTGGTCTTTGATCATGGAAATGCTGGCGGCGAGTTTTTATGTTGTGTAGGGACGGCCGGCTGGCCGCCCATTCGAGGTAGTTTATGGCGCCGGAAACTGTTTATATGGTTGGGCAGGAAGCGATGATTGTTGCGGTCAAGCTGACTGCGCCGGTGTTGATTCCATCTTTGGCAGTAGGCCTGATTATCGCGATGTTTCAGGCGGCCACCCAGATTAATGAGTCGACGCTGACGTTTGTACCCAAGTTAATCGTTATAGCGATAGTTTTGATGCTGATGGGGCCGTCGATGCTGCAAATGTTCCTTGATTATTTTCAAGAATTGATCAGGGACATTCCACATTTGATTGGTTAAACATTGAACTTCACCGAAGAGCTGATTCTCGGTCAAACGGCGTCATTTATCTGGCCGTTAATGCGCATCAGTGCGATGTTTGTGTCCGTGCCGTTGTTTAGCATTCAGTCCGTGCCGGCCCGGGTCAGGCTGGTGCTTTCGGTGGCGATAACACTGGTCGTCATACCGTTGCTTCCGCCTTTGCCGACTGTCGAAATGTTCAGTTACACCGGATTGATGATGGCTATTGCCCAGGTCATGATCGGATTAACCAGCGGTTTTATTTTACAGCTGGCTTTTGCGGCGGTCGTTTTTGCCGGTCAAGGCATAGCATTAAGCATGGGCCTGGGCTTTTCGATGATGGTCGACCCGCAAAGCGGACAACAGGTGCCGGTAGTTGCGCAACTTTACACCGTCACCGCCACGTTAATTTTTATCAGTTTGAACGGACACTTGGTGTTGATACAAATGCTGCTGGACAGTTTTAAAACTTTGCCCATTAGCGTCGAGGGTATCAATGCGACCGGTATTTGGTCAATTATCGTTTGGAGCAGCCAGATGTTCTCCGGCGGGTTGTTGTTGTCCATGCCTATCGTCGCCAGCCTGTTGTTGGTTAATGTCATTTTTGGGGTTGCGGCCAGAGCGGCTCCGCAATTACAAATTTTTTCGGTAGGCTTCCCGGTGACGTTGATGCTGGGATTGCTGTTGGTTTGGAAAACGTTGCCTGATGTGCTGGATCAGTTTTCCGGAATGTTAACGGATGCCTACGAGTTGATCGGGCAGTTGTTGAGGTTGTAAGTTGTGGCTGAAGATTCTGATGAAGATAAAACCGAAGAACCCACCGGTAAGCGTTTAGAAGACGCCAAGAAAAAAGGTCAGATTGCCCGCTCCAGGGAGCTTAATACCTTTGCGATGATGATAGTAAGCGCCTCATTATTGCTTATGCAGGGAGAGAAAATCGGCCATGAACTGTTGGCAATGATGCGGACGGAGTTTCAATTGAGTCGTGCAAGTATTTTCGATCCGGCCACAATCATTGTGCATTTTAAACAAACGATGATTGACGGCGTCGTGATGTTTGCGCCGTTTTTTGCGCTAATGATTGTTGTCGCCATTATTGCCCCCATATCGATGGGCGGGTGGCTATTTAGCTGGGATGCGGTTTCACCGAAGTTCGGCAAAATGGATCCCATTAAGGGCATACCCCGGCTGTTTGCGATGCGGGGACAGATAGAGATGCTGAAAGCGATGTTGAAGATTTTATTGGTTTTTGGCGTCGCGGTTGCTTTGTACAGGTCCTATATAACCGAGTTGCTTGGCTTGGATGCCGAGCCGCTGGAACAATCGGTCGGCCATGCGCTAAATATCATCGGCATGTGTTTTTTACTGCTCAGCGCCTCGTTGGTCGTGATTGCGATGGTTGATGTGCCTTATCAGTTGTGGGATCACAATAAGAAACTGAAAATGACCTTGCAGGAAATCAAGGATGAGCATAAAGAATCCGAGGGCAGTCCCGAGGTGAAGGGACGGCAGCGCAGAATGCAAATGGATATGGCGCAAAACCGGATGATGGCGGAGGTGCCGAAAGCCGATGTTATTGTGACCAATCCCAGCCATTATGCGGTGGCCTTAAAGTATGACCAAAGTTCCAATAGTGCGCCGAAGCTGGTTGCCAAAGGTGTTGATTTGATAGCCGCGCAAATCCGTAATGTCGCTATAGGCGCCGATGTGCCGTTGGTGGCGTCGCCGCCTTTAGCCCGAGCCTTGTATTATTCAACCGAGCTGGACAGAGAGATACCGCAGGGGCTTTATTTGGCGGTAGCTCAAATACTCGCCTACGTTTATCAGTTAAAAGCGGCGCAGAAAAATGACTGGAGAGCACCATTGCCGCCGGAAGACATTAACGTGCCTGACGAATTTAAACGGGATTAACAGGGTATGGATTTTACTAAATTAAAAGCAGCATTGGGGGTATTGGGTAAGGCTGAGTTGGGCGCCCCATTAGTTATCGTGATGGTTTTGTCGATGTTGATAATTCCGTTGCCGGCGTTTGTGCTCGATCTGTTTTTTACCTTTAATATCGCCTTTTCGTTAATCATCCTGTTGGTTGTTGTTTATACGCTTAAACCGCTGGAGTTTGCATCATTTCCAACCGTTATTCTGCTGGCAACGATATTGCGCCTGGCGTTGAACGTGGCTTCGACGCGTGTCGTATTGATGGAAGGGCATAAGGGCGGCGACGCGGCCGGTAAGGTGATTGAGGCTTTCGGCGCTTTTGTTATCGGCGGCAACTTTGCCGTGGGTCTGGTGGTTTTTGCGATCCTCGTAATCATCAATTTCATGGTCGTTACCAAAGGCGCCGGGCGGATTGCGGAAGTCGGGGCTCGGTTTACGCTGGATGCGATGCCGGGCAAGCAAATGGCTATTGATGCGGATTTGAATGCCGGGTTGCTGACTCAGGACGAAGCCCGCGAGCGGCGCGCCGAAGTGGCGACCGAAGCGGATTTCTACGGTTCTATGGACGGTGCGAGCAAATTTGTCCGGGGCGATGCGATTGCCGGGATTATTATTTTATTTGTCAATATGATCGGCGGTTTGGCCATCGGCGTGCTTCAACACGATTTGAGTTTTGCCGAGGCTGGAAAAATTTATGTCTTACTGTCTATCGGTGACGGTTTAGTCGCTCAAATCCCTTCCTTGTTATTGTCGGTGGCATCGGCTTTGGTTGTGACCAAGGTCGGCAGCACCGGTGAGAATATCGGTCAGCAAGTTACCGCGCAGCTATTTGCGAATCCCAAGGCTTTGACGGTGACCGCGGCAGTGGTCGGCGCGTTGGGTATTATTCCGGGCATGCCTAATTTGGTTTTTATCTTGCTGGCTGGGGCTTTAGCCGGCGCCGCCTATTTAATTGAAAAGAAACAGAAAGACGCTGAATTGGTTACTCTTGATTATCCTCAGGAGATGACTCAGAACCTGCCTCCCCCTGAAACCAAGGAACTGGGCTGGGATGATGTAATGCCGGTTGATGTGGTCGGCCTGGAAGTGGGTTATCGGCTGATTCCGTTGGTGGACAAGAATCAGGGCGGGCAACTGATGGTCCGTATCAAAGGCGTAAGGAAAAAACTGTCCCAGGAATTGGGTTTTTTAATTCCGTCGGTGCATATTCGCGACAACCTTGACTTGAGTCCGACAGCCTACAGGATTTCTCTGATGGGCGTGACCGTAGGTGAAGCCGAAATCATGCCGGACATGGAAATGGCGATTAATCCGGGGCGTGTTTTCGGCACCTTAAAAGGCAGGGAGTGTCGGGATCCGGCTTTTGGCCTGGATGCGGTGTGGATAGAACCCAACCAGAAAGATCATGCGCAAACCCTGGGTTATACGGTGGTTGATCCCGGAACAGTGGTGGCGACCCATTTGAGTCATCTTTTGCAGTCGCATGCTCATGAGTTGTTCGGTTACGAAGAGGCACATAAAATACTCGACAATCTGGCTAAGTCAGCCCCCAAGCTGGTAGAGGATCTGGTGCCGAAAACATTACCGCTGGGTGTGGTGGTCAAGGTATTGCAAAACCTGCTACAAGAGCATGTGCCCATTAGGGATATGCGCAGCATAGTCGAAACTTTGGCGGAGTACGGGCTTAGAAGTCAAGATCCCGACATCTTGACGTCGGCGGTACGCGCGGCATTAGGCCGGCTAATTATTCATGAAATCAGTGGGATGCAGGATGAATTGCCGGTTATTACATTGGATCACGAGTTGGAACAGTTGTTGCATAAATCTCTGCAAACGGCAGGTGAAAGCGGTGTTGGGATCGAGCCGGGGTTAGCAGAACAAATGCATACGTCCTTGCAGGAAAGTATGCAAAAAATGGAAATGGAGGGACAGACGGCGGTGTTGCTGGTTTCTTCATATATCCGTCCGTGGTTATCCCGGTTCGTTCGCCACTCCATTCCCGGATTACATGTCTTGGCATACAATGAAATACCGGCGGATCGGCAGATCAAAGTAGTTTCAACAGTCGGACGACGAACATAGCACATGGGGCTAAATTATGAAGATTAAACGTTTTTTTGCAGCGGATATACGCCAAGCCATGCGAATGGTAAAAGAGGAGCTGGGCGCGGATGCAGTCATCATGTCAAACAAGTCTGTCGACGGCGGTGTTGAGATCGTTGCAGCGCGAGACTTTGATGAGCAACTGATTCAGAGCAAGTTGCAAAAACAGGCCGCAGAGCAACAGCCTCCTGCTCCTGCTCGGTCGTATCGCGATGCTTCCAGTCATGAAACTAGAAAACTCGATTTGCCTGATTTTGAAACGGAAAAAAATCATTTGCATGTGTTAAGCAGTCAAAGAAAACAAAGCGCGGAAGGATTCGTGCCCGAGCGCGCTCCGGTGCGGCAGCAACAACGATTCTCTAGCGATCACGAAACTTCATCCCTCCATAGCAACCGGGCGAATCGATTCCTTGCCGACTCCAATACTTCCAGCATTGCTAGTGGCCGCCGGAATATTGACGAATATGTGGGTTATGCGGAAAAAGTACATCTACGCGGCGCCTCTGAAACAGCAAGAGTCTCCAAACCGGTTGCGCCTGTTGCAAAAGAAAGGCCTATTCAACCTGCCAAGGCTGCGGCTCAGGCCTCTCGCGTGTCTTCTGTAGCGGAAGCAACCGAAAAACAGAACACTCTGGCGGATAACTTGTTAATGGAAATGAGCAAGGAACTGAAATCTTTAAGATCCGCGATGGATTCCAAATTGTCCAACGTCAGCTGGGCCGCCATGTCTCAAGCCAACCCGGTCAGGGCTGATTTGCTACAGCGTTTGGCCGGCATGAGTATTTCGAGAAAATTGAGTGTCAAAATCGCCAATCGCTTTGCCAACCACACCGACGCCGAACTGGTTTTTAGCCAAGCTCAAGAGCTGCTGGCTAAAGTATTGCCGGTGGCTGACGACGACTTGCTTCAGCACGGCGGTATTGCCGCGCTGGTAGGGCCTACCGGCGTCGGAAAAACCACAACGATCGCCAAACTGGCCGCCAAGTTCATTTTGAAACACGGACCAAGACAGGTTGCATTGATAACCACCGATAACTACCGTATCGGCGCTCATGAGCAATTGAGCACCTATGGACGTATACTTGACGTTCCGGTTCGGGTGGCGTCCAGCGCTGCGGAGTTACGCAATCTTATCGATGGTTTTGCAGACAAACGTCTTATTTTGATCGATACTGCCGGTATGAGCCAACGCAATATGAAGCTGGCCGAGCAGATTAATACCTTGCAACAAAGCGGACAACCTATTAGATCTTATCTGGTGATGTCGGCTGCGACTGAATACAAAGCTATGAATGAAATTATCAAAGCCTTCGAGGTTTTTGAGCCGCAAGCCAGTATTTTGACTAAACTTGACGAAGCGGCAACGATTGGCTCGGCGGTTTCTTCAATAATAGAGAATAACCTGCCGTTGTCGTTTATTGCCGACGGCCAGCAAGTGCCTGAAGATATGCACAGCCCTTGTGCCCGGACTTTAGTCGCGCAATGTGCGGCTGAGCTGGATGAGGAAAGCGATTATAACGATGAAAATAACGAAGCTTGGGTGGCGCAAGGCTATGCATAATCCACCTGACCAAGCAGCCGGAATAAGAAAAATGAATAAAATAAAACCTGTCCGAGTCATCGCAGTCACCAGCGGCAAAGGTGGAGTGGGCAAAACAAATCTATCGGTTAACGTCGGTATAGCGCTGTCTCAAATGGGGCAGAATGTAGTGTTAATGGATGCCGACATGGGTTTGGCTAATGTTGATATTCTGTTAGGCGTGTACCCCCAGTTCAACCTTTCCCATGTGCTGTCAGGCGAGAAAACATTAAATGAAATCATGATGGAAGGGCCGGCAGGTTTGAGAGTGATCCCCGGCGCTTCGGGCATTCAGAAAATGTCTGAGCTGACCACAATCGAACAAGCCTCAGTGATTCATGCGTTTAGCGAAATCGATCAAAATATCGACGTATTGATTGTCGATACCGCGGCCGGTATATCGGCAAGCGTGGTCAATTTTGCCCGCGCCTGCCAGGAAATTATCGTGGTTGTCTGCGATGAACCGACGTCGTTAACCGATGCTTATGCGTTCATTAAACTGCTTAACCGGGATTACGGTTTGTCCCATTTTCATGTGATAACCAATATGGTTCAAAGCGTTCAGCAAGGGCATGCGTTATTTCAAAAATTAAGCAAAGTAACCGATCGTTATCTCGATGTTACGCTGAAGTTTGCCGGTGCGGTGCCTTACGACGAATATTTGCGTAAGGCCGTTCAAAAACAAATGCCCGTAGTAATGGGCTTTCCCAGAAGCAAGGCCGCGCTTGCGCTGAAAACGATAGCCGCAAGAATTGACAGCTGGCCGCTGAAATCCCAGGCGGGCGGTTACATTGAGTTTTTTATTGAGAGAATGATTCAATACGGTTCCCAAAAGGATGTCGCATGAGCGGTGTGGCAATGTACACAGCGGTGCAAGCTGGAGGCACGGATGAACG
Organism: Methylobacter sp. Wu8; assembly: GCF_036440755.1. Lineage (NCBI taxonomy): Bacteria > Pseudomonadati > Pseudomonadota > Gammaproteobacteria > Methylococcales > Methylococcaceae > Methylobacter > Methylobacter sp. Wu8. The sequence continues at coordinate 34,403 of NZ_JAZGVT010000043.1, forward strand.
TGTCATGCAGCATGCACCGTTAGTCAAGCGCATTGCCTACCACTTATTGAGCAGACTGCCTGATTCGGTCCAAGTCGATGACTTGATTCAGGCCGGGATGCTCGGCTTGCTGGAAGCCATCAAGAATTATGATGTTTCGCAGGGAGCCAGTTTTGACACCTATGCCGGTATCCGTATTCGGGGTGCTATGCTGGATGAGGTCAGGCGCAGCGACTGGACGCCTCGTTCCGTGCATAAAAAATCACGCATGGTTTCGGAGGCCATACGCACCATCGAGAACAGCACCGGCCGCGAGGCCAGAGACGCCGACGTGGCTGAGCATTTAGGCATAGCCATCGATGAATATAACCGCATACTCCAGGATTCAAGCAGCTGCCGCGTGTTCAGCGTCGAAGAATTGGCGCAAGATGGAGACCATTATCTCGATGAAGCCGTGGATCATGAAGAAGGTCTCGCGGACGCTTTAAGCCGTGAAGGTTTTGAGCAGGCGTTGGCAAACGCGATCGCAAGTTTGCCCGAACGTGAGCGTCTGGTTATATCGTTGTATTATGATGAAGAACTTAATTTGCGCGAAATCGGCGAAGTTTTGAATATTAGCGAATCCAGAGTCAGCCAAATCAGCACCCAGGCCGTACTGAGGCTGCGTTCAAGAATGTCCGAATGGACAAGCGATTAATGGTCTTCAGTCGCTCATCTGAAAACTAAAAATGGATATTTTAAGTATTGCCGGCATCTTGGTCGGTGTCGGCGCAATTCTGTTGGGAATCATACTGGATGGCGGCGACATCGATTCGTTGGTGAACGTGCCCGCGCTTATCATTGTGTTTGGCGGCACATTGGGGGCGACGCTGTTGCAATTTCCACCGGCTGTTTTTGTCAGAAGCGTCAAGATGCTGTCGTGGGTGTTAATCTCAAAACAAGTCGATCTGTCGGCGCAAATTGACAAGGTCATTTACTGGAGTCATCTGGCGCGCAAGGAAGGCTTGTTAGGTCTTGAAAATGCGATACCCGATGAGAAGGACCCGTTTATAAAAAAAAGTTTGCAGTTGCTGGTTGATGGAAATGAGTCCGACGCCATCCGCAACATATTGGATCTGGATATAGACGCCAAGGAAAGCACAGCCTTACAGGCGGTAGGATTGTACGAGGCGATGGGCGGCTATGCGCCGACCATCGGTATTCTCGGCGCGGTGATGGGCTTAATCCATGTGATGCAGAACTTGACCAACCCGGAGCTTTTAGGGGAAGGAATAGCCACGGCTTTTGTCGCGACAATCTATGGCGTGGGTTCGGCCAATCTTGTTTTTTTGCCGATCGCCAACAAATTAAAAAGCCATGTATTTGCATTGACCCAAGCCAAGGAAATGTTGGCAGAGGGTATTATTTCCATTGCAGAAGGCGAAAATCCCAGGAACATCAAGTTGAAACTGGGCGGCTATCTGAATGGCGCCTATAAAGACTAGGCTATGACTAGGCGCAGGAAGAGACATAGAGAGAACACTAATAATCATGACCGCTGGATGGTGTCATATGCAGATTTCATCACCTTGCTGTTTGCGTTTTTTGTGGTCATGTACGCAATCTCTTCGGTCAATGAAGGGAAATATAAAACGCTGTCCGATTCATTAGGCCATGCATTCTCGAATAACGGGCAGCAGGGCGATGAGATCGATCCTATTCAGATAGGGACTTTGCCGACGACGATAGATCCCATTCCATTGGAAAACCCTGCGACGGCAGACGTTGAAAAAAGACGGGAGCTGAGTGATGAAATTCTAAAAGAAAGACAGCAGTTGAGCCAGGTGTCCGATCAATTCGAGCAGGTTTTAACGCCCTTTATCGATGAAAAGCTGGTTTCAGTCAAGAAGCACGACTATTGGATAGAGTTGGAAATGAATAGCGAAATGTTATTCTTGAGCGGTGAGGCGGAATTATCCAAAAAAGCGATACCCGTGCTGAAGAAGATTGCCGAGGTGATTAATCCATTACCCAATATGGTTAATATTGAAGGTCATACCGATAATGTTCCTATCGATAACCTGAAGTTCAGGTCGAACTGGGATTTGTCATCGGCCCGTGCGACCAGCGTTGTGCATGAGTTGGTTAAGGAGGGAATTGTTCCTCCCCGTTTGTCGGCAATCGGTTATGGAGAATTTCATCCTATTGGCGATAACAAGACAGAGGAAGGGCGATTTAAAAACAGGCGGGTAGTTTTGGTGTTAATGGCTCAAGCTTTTGCCCGTTATGGCGCTAACGATGAAGAGCGCGCCAAGTTATTGAATTTGGCGCCGACAGTGGAGACTACCGTTCAGCCATGATACTGAATGTCTTAACAATAAAGTAAAAAGCCTGCTAATATTACGATTCACGCAATGTCAGTTACGGGAGGCCGATATGCTAGAAATACAACCGGTATTACCCTCTTTATCCGTCGTAAAGTCCCACAAGATTAAAAGGGATGATAGTTACCCTGAGAAACAACAGCCGCGTAGAAAAAAACAAGAAGTGGAAGAACTGGATGATGCAGAACCCATGCAACATATTGACGAGATTGTTTAATGAATAATCTTTTGATGATTGCCCTTATCGTTGAGGGCGCGGCGATTGCGATCATGCTGGTTGCGCTTTTCTGGCTGGCGCGTACCCTGCTGAAACTCAAGCACGACTATCACGTTCTTAATGATATTGTCCACGGCAACACCAATGATATTGCGGGTTTGTGTTCCGCTGCTTTGACCGTGGACAGCCGAATAGCCACAGTGGACAGCAAAATAGCCGTTGCGGACGAACATCTCGACGATCTGGCGGCAAAGATTGCGGAAGTCGGGCAACATGACCAGTCCTCTCACCCCTACAGCGGAGACATCCGCAAAGTAAGAAGCGGGGCCAGTGTCGACGAATTGATGCAAAATTCGGGATTAAGCCATGATGAAGCGGCTTTATTGATCCGTTTGCATGGTTCTAAAACCAAGCCGTGAAAAGACAGCACATAAAAAAGCCCGGCGAACCAAGTTAGCCGGGCTTTTTTATGTGGGATAGGCAAAATAACTATTTTAGTCTTCGCCGCTGAATACGCCCAGCAACTGCAACAAGCTCAGGAACAGGTTGTAGATAGACACGTATAACGAAACAGTCGCCAAAATGTAGTTGGTTTCGCCGCCGTGGATGATTTCACTGGTTTGGAATAGGATCATGCCGGACATCAGCAGAATAAACATGGCCGATACAGCCAGCGATAAAGCCGGGATAGCGAAAAACATCGCACCAAGACCCGCCAGAAACGCCACCAGAACGCCGACCATCAGGAAGCCGCCCATAAAGCTGAAATCTTTGCGCGTTGTTAAGGCGTAGCCGGAAAGTCCCAGGAATATCACGCCAGTGCCGCCTAATGCGGTCATAATCAGTTCGTGACCGTTACTGAATGCGGCAACGTACATGGATAAAATAGGGCCCAGCGTTAACCCCATAAAACCGGTCAAAGCAAAAACAAAAACCAGTCCCAAGCTGCTGTTGCTGAATTTGGTCGTCAAGAACAGCAGGCCGAAATAACCAACCAGCGTAATGATCGGGCCAAAATGCGGCAGATTCAGGACCATTGCAGCGCCTGCCGTCATCGCGCTGAAAAGCAATGTCATCGACAACAACAGGTAAGTGTTTCTCAATACTTTATTGGTAGCCAGAACACTAGCTTCCGAGCGAGGAATGGCGGTATTTAGTCTCATTTTATATGGACTCCTAAAAAATAAACGGTTAACAAAAAAGATACGGACCTTTAAATCTTACAAGAGTTTGCCCGTATCGGTAAGAATATTTAGTAGAATAGCATATTACTGACAAAATGATTTTTCACAACGACGGATTATGACAGAAAATAGACAAATAACGCCTTATCAAGCGATAGGCGGTGAGGCCGCGATACTTGGCCTGGTGGACCGGTTTTATTTCTTTATGGACGCTTTGCCCGAAGCCGCCGGTATTCGCGCCATGCATGCGGCGGATTTGTCGGGCGCGCGCACCAAGCTGTTCAAGTTTTTGTCGGGCTGGCTGGGCGGTCCCGACTTGTTTGTGCAGGAATTCGGACATCCAAGGTTACGGCAGCGGCATTTCCCCTTTGCGATTGACGAGTCGGCAAGAGACCAATGGATGTTGTGCATGAATAAAGCCTTAGATGAAATGCCCATGGATGCGAATTTCAGGGAAAATGTACGCCAGGCATTGCAGCAGCTGGCGACGCACATGATTAATCAGGATGAATAGGGCGCGTGACACAATAAACCAACGTTGTTTATATCAGAGCAAATACTATTTCTTACCTCAGTCACATAGAGAGCCGTCATTTCTAACTTGCCATTCTCTTATCAAATCCGGCGTAGTCAGCGGGCCACGCAGACGCGCATCATCGTGACGCCCGGCAAAGTCGAAGTCGTCGCACCGGTAAAAGTTGCCGAACATAAAATTCATCAATTCGTTCAGTCCAAGCAGCAGTGGATAGTCCAGGCGATGGATAAAATCGCAGCTAAAACTCATCAACATAAAACCTTAGCGCCCACTGTTTACGGGCATGGCGCCGACATTCCTTATCAGGGGGAATCGTATAAATTGGCGGTGCGGCCGACAAAATTAAAAAGGATAAAAATAGAATTTAGCCGGGAATTTATTGCCCACGTTCCCGACGCCTTGATGATTCAAGACCACAGCGCCGAGATAAAGGATGCGCTTATCCGCTGGATGAAAAAGGAATCGAAAATCCAGGTGGAGCAGCTGGTAAACCGTCATGCGGAAAGAAAGCAGCTATTTCCGCAGACCATTAAAATCAAGACCCAAAAAAGCCGGTGGGGCAGTTGCGGCATTCATAACGACATCAACATCAATTGGCTGTTAATCATAGCTCCGCCCGAAGTATTGGAATACGTCGTGGTCCACGAGCTTTGCCATATCAAAGTCAGGAACCATTCCGCCCATTTCTGGGCCTTGGTTGCCGAACATTTGCCGGACTACCAAAGCCGCAGGCATTGGCTGAAAAAGCATGGCGGCAGTTTGATGATGGGCTTGTGATGAGCGGGGCGTTAATACCAAATCCTCATTCCCACCACGCCGCGCAAACTGTGATGATGTTCGCGCAGCGATTCTTCCTCGACATAATCGAAACCGATATACGGCGCGAACTCACGCTCGATCTCGTAACGTAAGCGCATGCCGGCTTCAAGTTCGGTCACGCCCGCCTTTACGCCGCGAATTTCCAAATCCGATGCCGCGACATTGACCTCAAATCTCGGTGCAAGAATCAGGCGCTGCGTCAACAACAGTTCGTAGCCCAAACTCAAGCGGCCCAATACATTGCCGGTATCGGTTATAAACATGGCGCTGTCAACCTCGATGAAGTACGGCGCCAAACCTTGAAAGCCGATCACTGCGTCAAACGTCCGTTCAGGTTCGAACGCCCGCCGCGCGCCGATCTGGAAATCCCAAAAGGTATCGACATTGCGGCTGTACAGCATTTGCAAATCGGCGCGGCCGAAAATATCCTGGTCGCCGGAATAGTCGCCCTCGGTTTTCAGCCACAGCTTGTGGTCGTCGTTACCGATCCAGTGCTGCACGTCCCATTTGAACAGGTGCAGATCCTGGTTGCCCTCGTATTCCAGGCGCTCGGCCTTGAAATGACTGAAAATTTCGTCATCGCCGTGCGCGTAAGCTTGGCTCTGCCAGAATACCCACAGCAGGCATAACCAGACTTTATTCATGACCGGACTCCGCTTTCTCGACGATCAGTTTACGGAACATGCCGGTATCCATGTGATACAGCAAATGACAATGAAACGCCCATTCGCCCTCGGCGTCGGCCGGCACATCGACGCTCACCGTTTCGCCGGGCTTGACGTTGACCACATGTTTCTTCGGGTTGTACATGCCGTTGCCGTTATCCAGGTATTGCCAAAGGCCGTGGATGTGAATCGGATGGTTCATCATGGTTTCGTTGACGTAATGAAAACGAATCCGCTCGCCCAGTTTGACTCGGATCGGTTCGGCGTCGGAATATTTAACATCGTCGAACGACCAGATGTAGCGGTTCATGTTGCCGGTCAAACGCAACGTGATTTCCCGGTCCGGCGCTCCCATCAGTCCATGCTCAGGTATTGCGGATTTTAAATGCCGATAGTTTAAGATCGGGTAAGATGCGGCGGGCGTTTCAGTTTCAGGCATCGCTTGATGTGACAGATGCCCGGCATGTGGATCATGCGTCGGTTGCGGGTTGTCGGCCGCCGGCTGGTCATGGCCTTGATGCGAGCCGTGGCCGCCGTGCGCGCCGCCCATCTCGGCCAGCGTCAATAGTTTCAACGGGCGTAACGGCGGAACCGCCGCCGTCAAATCCTCGCGCGGCGTCAGCGAAGCATGGGCATAACCGCTGCGATCCAACGCTTCGGCGAAAATACTGTAAGCCTGCTCGCTTTGCGGCTCGACTATTACGTCGTAAGTTTCGGCAACCGCAATGCGGAACTCCTCGACCTCGATTGGCGATACCGCTTGACCGTCTGCGGCGATCACTCGCATTTTTAAACCCGGTATGCGCAGATCGAAATGGGTCATCGCCGAGGCATTGATAAAACGCAGGCGCAGCTTTTCGCCGGGCCGGAACAGATACGTTTTATGCCTGTCCGGCGTCCGGCCGTTGATCAAAAAATGATAAGTCGCGCCGGTCACATCGGCCAGATCGGTTGGCTCCATCCGCATTTGTCCCCAGGCCAGCCGGTCGGCGGCGGTGTCCGAAAATCCCAATCGTTGGATGTCGGTAAAAAAGTCGCCGACGGTACGTTTTTGAAAGTTGTAATAATCGCTCTGCATTTTCAGTCGCGACAAGGTGCGGTGCGGGTCGGCTTCGGGCCAATCGGAAAGCATCACCACATAATCTCTATCGGCAGGTTGATGGTCATGCTTGGGGTCGATGACGATGGCGCCGAAGAGCCCCTGTTGTTCCTGAAACCCGGAATGTCCGTGATACCAGTAAGTGCCGCTTTGCTTGACTTGAAATCGATAGGTAAAGGTCTGGCCGGGCGCAATGCCGCCGAAACTGATGCCCGGCACGCCGTCCATTTGATACGGCAACACGATGCCGTGCCAGTGGATTGAAGTCTGTTCTTTCAAGTTATTGGTGACCTGCAAAGTCACCTGTTCGCCTTCCCGCCAATGCAAGGTCGGCGCCGGCAAGCTGTCGCCGGCAACGACCGCCTGTTGCGGTAGGCCGATCAAATTGACGGATTTTTCATCAATCTGGAGATGGTAAGTGTCGGCAGACGCACAATGCCAGCTGTTTAAGAAGCCGATCACGGCAACTTTCAAAAGGAGCGGATATTTGAGTTTTGCCATAGTGTTTACATGCAGTTTATTGCGGATAGGGAAGCCAGGCTTAAACATTGATGTTGGATTATACCCCGCAGCCCGCGTAGGTGCTTACCAAATGGATAAGCGTTAGACTTCAGCTTCAGTTTTTAGGGTCGACAGTTAGACCGGCTTCAGTTGCGGGTATCGAATGCGTAATATGTTGCAGAACATTCGGTAAGTTAGACATAAATGTAGGCCATGATGGTTGAGTATGTGATAATGCGGCGACTCAGCGATCTAGTCCGCCTCTTAATTACGGCCCGAACCACCTATCACAGACCAGTATATGTTTCATAATTCCCGTTCAAGTCACCTGAATATTCCAAGCTCGAGTTGGCTAAGCTTTATTGGCGCAAGCGCCCTTATTGTTGCAAGCGTCTTTGCGCCAAGCGCGGCTCATGCCTTTTCCGAAGACATCTGCTTTCATTATGTCGATCCGCAGGCGAAATCGGGGGATGTTATCCCGTATGCATTTAATTGTTGGAATGTCCAATGCACCGACAGCCCCAAGCCGGAAAACGCACCGGCAGGTTGTGTGGTAAAAGGCACGGGAAGATACCTCAAGGCCACGATAGAAAAAGGCCTGCATGCCAGAAACACCTTGCATTTTGACTCGCTTTTTTTGTTTTCCAGAATGCTGGGACTGAGCTTCGACGATGCTTTCGATACCGCAGCCTATTCTGAGGCCACCGATCTGGTGGGGGGCTATGTGAATACCGATCAGTATGGCAAGGCGATGACGGCTCGGAAAACCGACAATTTACAGGGAATTACCCGCTTAAATACCCAAACAGGCGGCTATTCCTATCATTTCGTGCCTTGGCTGCGCACCGAAGGTCATGCACTCAGCACGTCTTTGACCTATGACAAGGCCTACCTGCGGCACGGGCAAACATCGCCCTACGCCAATAGCGAAGCATTGATCAACCACCTGCGCGTATGGGCCTTCGGAAGACGGCAGACCCTGTGCGATTTTGGGTTGATGAAAGACCAGAACAATCCTTTGTCGGCCTGTTTTACCGAAGATGACAAGAAAACGATTTTTGTCTCTATCCCCTATGTTTTCATCGATTGCGACAAATGCAGAGGCGAAAACACCTTCAAGGTCGCCTGGCAAAAAATATCCCCCACCAATGCCGGCACTTGTACCGACATCGACAGCGACAATACTGCGGAAGTCTGCGTTTACGATCCCGACTACGCGGCCAAAATTCACGGCACAGCCAAAAGTCTGGGCATCTACCTGCATGTGATGGCGGATCGATTGTCCCACGATCACTGCACAAACCCCGCCTTCATTACCGAGGGCTGGGACAGGAAACAGCCGGTACCGGAGAAGATGACACCCGGTACCGACTATTCCGTCTGGTTCCCTGACTCATGCGGCACGATCAACCACATGGAGAAGCATTATCCTGAGACCGGACACAAGAAATTGCCCCTGCGATCAGTAAAAACACTGGCTTTTAGCTATCTTGAAATTCAGGACTGGGTCAAGGCAAGCAAGTACTTTGCAAGCCACCCGCAACAAAGAGCCGCGACGCCCAGACCCGGCTACCCAAAACTGCATGAAACCCAAAAAATTGTTCAAATGGTCGGCAATGCGTTAAAGCAGGCCGATGCGGGCGATCGCAACAAGGCGCTTTGCGAAATTGCGCTAAACGGCTATGGCATCACGCCTTGGCATGACGGCAGTACGGATTGCAAATATCCCGCTAAATAAGGAGTTAACAATGACTGACTATTCAAAAACCGAGGACGAGAGCAATTTTTGCCTTGATTTGCCGCAAAGGACATTGCCCCAAAGCAGTGACTGGGAAGAGGAATATGCTTATTCGCTTGGTATACAAGCCTATATATATGGCTTCCCGTGGATTTACAATACCCAATTGCGCTGGCTGTGGGCCAGCCTCGGCGGCAAAAAGCTGAGCGAAGAAAAGGGTTTGCCGGATCTATATGCACCGATCAACTCGTTTCACCATGTAAGCAAACTTGCAAGCCCGGCTAGTCAAACGGGTGGCTGTCCCAATTGCGATACGCTGTATTCAACGGCATGGCTGGATGTGGCACAGGATCCTATTGTGATTTCTGTGCCGATGGTTACAGATCGTTTTTATTGCATCGAAATGGTGTGTATGGACGCAGACAATTTTGCCTATGTGGGTACCCGTTCCACGGGTGTACAGGCCGGCAATTTTTTGATCGCAGGTCCCGGCTGGAACGGTCAGGCGCCGGAAGGTGTATTCGATGTCCTGCCGCGTTCACGCACGGCGGGCATTCTGCTGATGGGACGAACCGGCGTCAACAACACCACACAGGAGGATTTGGACAAAGCCTGTGCCATACAGGAGCAATATCTTTTGACACCGCTGTCCGATTGGCCTAACCCCCCATCGCCACAGCCAACGAAGGTAATGGCGCCCTATGGGGTTGATTACAATAACACCGCCGGCGCATGGAAAACGATGAACAAGGCAATGACAGAAAATCCGCCCGGATTGCCGCCCGGTATTAACCAGGAGCAGATGCTCAAACTGTTTGCGACCATAGGTATAGGCCCCAACCAGAGCCTGGATGACCAGTCCAATGCGACACGCGCCGGACTTCAGCGCGCTGCCAAGGATGGTTTGTCGATGCTCCAAAAGATGACCAAAGGCCGGGGGAAAACGGTCAATGGCTGGACATATCCGCCGACCGACATCGGGCGGGCGGGGCAGCACAGCGATTTTATCACCCGAGCTGCGCTACAATCATTGGCCGGCATTTGCGCTAATGACCCGGCTGAGGCGGTTTACATCAATGTTTTTACCGACAATGAAAATATAACGCTGACTGGACAGTCCAGCTATACCTTGACTTTCAAGGCGGGAGAATTTCCGCCGTTTGATGCAACAAAGCATGGTTTTTGGTCGGTCACGATGTACAACTCCACCTACAATCTTATTCCCGGCTCCAGCAGTTACAGCATCAATAGTTATTATCCTGAGTATCAAGGCCGGGATTCGTTGGGAGGTATGACTATTCTGATTCAAAGCGAGCAGCCGGAGGAACTTCCAGAAGGAAGCTATTGGCTACAATCGCCTAGCGGAACCGATGATGACACGTTCTTTTTGTTTCTCCGGGTGTATGTTCCTGAACCGGCGATAAGCGTCACGCAATCCTGGGCGCCACCGAAGATTGTGCGCAACGATACTGCTCAGTAGAGCCAATGTCGGGCAGACCGTAAGGTGTGTAGCCGGTGTCAATAGCGAAGCGTGTGCGTGGCATGGTTTTGCCGGTTCCCAAGCATAGGGGCTTTGGAACCGGCATAAACAGCTAATCCTAAAAATACCTGCCGTTAATCAGAAAGTGCATGGCGATACTGCCGAAGTAACCCAGCACGATGACCGGCGTCCATTTCAAATGGCTGGTGAAGGTATAAATCCCTTTAGCCTGTCCCATTAAGCCGACTCCCGCGGCGGAACCAACAGCCAACATGCTGCCGCCCACGCCGGTGGTCAATGTTACCAGCAGCCATTGGCCTTCAGAAATATCAGGCGCCATGGTCAGTACGGACAGCATGATGGTGCCGTTATCCACGAACGCTGAGGCGATACCGACCATAATATTGGCTATAGTGGGCTCGATGCTGCCGTAAAGATGAAAGGATGCCATTTCCATATAACCGATGAAGCTCAAGCCGCCGACACCCACCATGACACCGTAAAAAAACAGCAAGGTGTCCCATTCCAGGTTAGCGACTTTCTGGAAAATATCGAAAGGCAGTTCTTTGGCCAGCTGTTGATTTACCTCGGCTTGCGGATTGTTCATATATTTCATCGGCGCAAAATGATCGATTTTGACATCGGTCAAATCGACTGGAATCAATATTGAATGGGAGTCGCGGGTTTTTTGCAGGTAATAACTGAAAAATTTCAAATAGGTCAGGCCCATCATCATTCCGGCAGCGGGAGGCAGGCCCAGGAAGTTTTCGAAGCAAGCCGAGGTAATGATGGTCAATACGAACAAGAAGATGATTATCCAGCCGCCCCGTTTCATGTCTTGGGCTTCCATTACCGCAGCGGGTCTTTGTTGCGGAATAAAGAAATGCATGATTGCTGCGGGTATTGCAAAGTTGACGATGGCCGGAATCAGCAGGGAAAAGAAGTCGGCGAAAGGCACTACGCCTTTTTGCCATACCAATAATGTGGTGATGTCGCCAAAGGGGCTGAAGGAGCCGCCCGCATTCGAGGCGACCACGACATTGATGCAGGACAAAGTGACAAAGCGCGGGCATTCTTTACCCATAGCCAAAATAACCGAACCCATCAGCAAGGCGGTAGTGAGGTTGTTGCAGCCGGACGAGATAAAGAACGCCTGAAAGCCGGTAATCCAGAATAATTGCCGATAGCTGAAATTCTTGCTCAGCAGCCAGACCCGCAGGCTGTCGAATATGCCCCGGTCTTCCATTGCATTCAAGTAAGTCATCGACACCATGATGAACAAAAACAGCTCGCCGTAACTTTCAAGAGTCGTGCGGAATGCAACCCCGACTTGTTCGCTCATCCCGCCGCTGGCATAAATGGCGGCAATAAAGATCCAGATCAGGCTTGCCGCAAACACCATCGGCTTCGATTTTTTTAACTCAGTCACCTCCTCGGTCATCGCGAGAATATAGGCAATCGCGAACACTATCAGGGCCGTATAGCCCGCCCAGTGCTGGGTCAAATCTATCGGTCTGGCACCGGGCGCTTCTTCGGCAGCCATTGATACAGAAGGGAAAAACAGGACGAGTAACAGGGGGCTATATAACTTAAATAGTCGAGAAGTTTTACGCATAGTGTAGCCATGTCCACTTGATACGTTTAACAGTGTCTGCGTTTTGATGGGCAAGAATGCGTCATTTAAGGCAATCATCATTAAGATAAAAATGGATAAAAACACTTCAAATTGCATAGGCGACTCACAAGAATATAGAAGATTAGTTGGGGAGGAAATCTAGACCAATTTAATGGAATTATTATATTTGAAATAGCAGGGGCATGGGTGAAAGTATTTACTGGGAGAGGAGCGAAGGTTGATGAGACTGGCTGTGGAGTATCTGTTGCCCAAGTGGGGAAGGTGATTGCAAAGCTCCAGCGAATGTTATAATATAACATTCGTTTTCAAGTAAACGGTTTTTCCCAATGAATACATCAGCCGAAGCGAGCCACAACCATTCCCATCCTTTAGGACACGATCATAAAAAATGCGTCAGCGAGGCATTGGGCACAGCCGCTCAGTTATGTGTGGTGCGCGGCGTGCAATTGACGCCGATACGCCAGCAAGTGCTGGAACTGATCTGGGAAAGTCACAAGGCCGTTAAGGCTTACGAGCTGCTGGATCGGATCAAACCGTTGATGGATGCGGCAAAGCCCGCGACGATTTACCGCGCGCTGGATTTTCTAATCGAGCAGGGCTTGATCCACCGGGTCGAGAGCCTCAACGCATTTGTCGGCTGCAATTGCTCCGCTCATCAGCATGAGCAGTTATTGCTGATCTGCAATAACTGCCAGGAAGTGGAAGAGCGGCCGGCCCCGGAAGTCATGCAGGCGCTGTCGGAAGAAATCAAGCAGGCCGACTTTATCGTTCATAGCAAAGCCATCGAAATTCATGGCGTTTGCGCACAATGCGCGGAAACGATGGGCGATCAAAACTGATACCGTTATTTTTTTGGCAGGCAGGAAGGCTTACCGGGTGTTACGTTATAACATTATATAGCTGCGTCTTGAGCCAAGTCCATGCCTCACATTTTTAAACAATAAATAAAAACCATGAATAAAAAACTCACTGTTATTTTCTTATCGACAAGTGCGATAGCAACCAATGCCCATGCGGCTGATAATGACGCCCACAAACTGGAGGACATCGTCGTTATCAGTACCGGCATCAAGCAGTCCACCGCCAAATCGGCCAAGCCGGTAACGGTGCTGACCGGCGACCAGTTGCGGATGAAAACGGGGACAACCATCGGCGACACGCTGAAGAATGAACTCGGCATTACCAGCCAGTCGTTCGGCGCGGGTGTTGGTTCGCCGGTCATCCGCGGGCAATCGGGGCCTCGGGTACGGGTCATGCAGAACAGCCTGGGCAATAATGATGTCTCGTCATTAAGCCCGGATCATGCCAACGGCGTGGAACCGATTCTGGCGGAACGGATTGAAGTGTTGCGCGGGCCGTCGACGCTGTTGTACGGGAACGGCGCCATCGGCGGCGTGGTCAACGTGATCGACAATCGGATTCCCGAGCAGGTGCCGGACAAGCTGCTCGGCGGCGCCGGCGAGCAGCGCTATGATTCGGCAACCAACGAGACCTCCAGCGCCGTCAAGCTGGAAGGCGGAAAAAGCGGCGTGGCCTATCATGTCGACGGTTTTTACCGCGATCAGAGCAACACCCATATCGGCGGCTCTGCGATAGACGAGGATGCCGCCCGCTCTATCGATTCCAGTCTGAATATTGTGAACAATCCCAACGGCCTGATTGACAATTCAAAGGCGAGATCGCGCGGCGGCTCGGTCGGCATCTCTAAAATCGGCGATGCGGGCTTAGTCGGCGTTTCGATCAACAGCCTGGAGAAAAACTACGGCATCCCGCCGGACGGCAGCGGCGGCGCGCCGGTGACTATTGATCTGAATCAAACCAAGTACGATTTTAAAGGCCAGCTCAACCGGCCGTTCGCGCTGGCGGAAAAGCTGCGGATGAAATTCGGCTATACCGACTACAAGCATGTCGAAATGGACAACGGCACCCCGGCCACGACTTTCTTGAACAAATCCTACGAAAGCCGCGTGGAGCTTGAACATAAGCCCATCGGTTTATTAAACGGCGTGATGGGTTTTCAGTCGGTCAACAGCCAGTTTTCCGCGATCGGCGCAGAAGCCCTGGTGCCGCGTACCGACCTTAATTCCTACGGCTTGTTTGACGTCGAATCGTTCAAAATCGGCGATGTGACCTATGAGCTGGGCGCGCGCGGCGAATGGCAAACCATAACGCCGGAAAACGGCAACAGCCTGACTTATAAACCGCTCAGCGGCTCGGCTTCCGCATTGTGGGACATCACCGACCGGCACCAGGTTAGTCTGGCATTCACCCATTCGCAACGCGCGCCGCAGATACAGGAATTGTTTTCCAACGGCGTTCATGAGGCCACGCACAGCTATGAATTGGGTAACGCCGGCCTCAATAAGGAGTTGTCCAATAACCTGGATCTGGGCTATCGCTACAATGCCGATTGGATGGCAGCGGAGCTGAATCTTTTCCACAATTGGGTCAACGACTACATTTATCAGCAACGAACCGGCTCGTTGTTTAACGAAGACGCCGAAGCATTTGAGGATGTTTGCTCTGGAACCTGTATTCCGGTATTGGAAAGCCGGCAGGCCGCAGCCACCTTCAAAGGCTTTGAAGCCAAAACCGTGTTTCCGCTGATGGAAAACCGTTACGGCGCGGTCGATCTGACTTTGTTCGGCGACTATACCCGAGGCACCTTTGAGCAGGGCGGCAACGTGCCCCGAATGCCGCCGCTGCGCTATGGGCTGCAACTGAGCTACGAGAAAAACGATTGGTCAACCAATGCCCGGTTAACCCGTGGCGAAGCGCAAAATCATGTGGGCGAACATGACTCCAACACCCCCGGCTATCTGTTGCTGGATTTGGGTGCGCAATACCGCTTGGCGAGTTTTGGCGGTTCCGAAATGCTGCTGTTTGCAAAAGGCAAGAACATGCTGAACGAGAACATCCGCAATTCGACATCGTATCTGCGTAATTTCGCCCCGGAACCGGGCCGCAGCGCCGAGATAGGCATTAGGGTGAGTTACTGATGAAAATGTCGAGAATCCATCAAGCCAGCGTAATTCCTGAGCACAAAAAGAATACTTGGGCCGCGCCTTATACGGTATCGCTATTAATAAAGCGGGCCGGCTATTTAGCGTTGCTCGAGCAAAATCAACCAACAACAGCGTGAGCGCGCATAGTGATGACTGAAAAACGCTTACCGGTAACCGTATTGTCCGGCTTTTTAGGCGCGGGCAAAACCACGCTGCTCAATCACATTCTCGCCAACCGCGAGGGCTTAAAAATAGCCGTGATCGTTAATGACATGAGCGAGATCAACATTGACGCGGCGCTCGTTAAAAACGAGGTTGCGCTCAATCGCGCCGAAGAAAAACTCGTTGAAATGAGCAATGGCTGCATCTGCTGCACACTGCGCGAAGATTTGCTGGTGGAAGTCGGGCAACTGGCCAAGGAAGGCCGATTCGATTATCTGTTGATTGAATCGACCGGTATCGCGGAACCCATGCCGGTCGCCGAAACCTTTACCTTCAGGGATGAAGACGGCGTTAGCTTGTCGGATATATCCAAACTGGACACCCTGGTGACGGTGGTCGATGCGGTCAACTTCATGCGGGATTACCTGGAAGCTCAATCGCTGAAAGACATCCATGCCGAACTGGGCGAGGAGGATGAACGCAATATCGCCGATTTGCTGGTGGAGCAGGTGGAATTCAGTAACGTGATTCTGATTTCAAAAGCGGATTTGGTGTGCAGTGACGAGCTGGCTAACCTGACAGCCATTTTGCACACCCTGAATCGCGATGCCGAGATCATCCCGATGGTCATGGGGCAAGCGCCTCTTCGTAAAATCATCAATACCGGACGCTTCAATTTCGAACAGGCGGAACAGGCGCCGGGCTGGCTGCAAGAAATGCGCGGTACGCATAAGCCCGAAACCGAGGAATACGGCATCGCCAGTTTCGTTTACGCCGCCCGTAAGCCGTTTCACCCCGAGCGTTTTTACGATTACCTGCATCGCGACGATTGGAACAACGGCACCTTGCTGCGCTCCAAAGGTTTTTTTTGGCTGGCCTCGCGGCCAGAATGGGTCGGCAACTGGTCGCAAGCCGGCGGAACCCTACAACATGGCTGCGCCGGACGCTGGTGGGCGTCGGTGCCTGAAGCGGAATGGCCTGAAGATTACGTCGCGGATATTCGCGCTAACTGGCAAGCCCCTTTTGGCGATTGCCGGCAAGAACTGGTCTTTATCGGTCAAAACATCGATGCCGATAAGGCGTGCCGGGAATTGGACCTGTGTTTGTTGAACGATGAGGAATTGTCGGCCGGTAAGGACGCATGGCAAACCTACCGGGATAATTTCCCGGAATGGTTGACCGATGAGCAGTCTTGATTGCACTGTTCATGCCATCGGCGCGGGCCTGTTAATAAGCTTGGGCTTGTTGTCGCCGTGGCTTAAGGACAAACGTTTAAAACGCATTGCGTCGAATTTAATCGCTGTAGTGGGTGGCGTGTTATTGGCGGATGCGGTATTGCATCTGCTGCCGGATGCCATTGCCGAATTCATTTACGGCTCACGCCGGTAAATTTATCCCAAAAGAATTTCCGAATAATGAATAACGATGAATCTTTCATTTGAAATAGTTGCGGGCGCTATCGGCGCAAGTTTTCTGGTCAGCCTGACCTCAATGAGCGGCATGTTCGCCTTATGGGTCGAGGCGGAACAATTAAAACGGATTATTCCTTATCTGGTCGCCTTGGCGGTCGGCGTGTTATTGGGCGACGCCTTTATTCATTTGATTCCCGATGCGGTAAACCGGCAGGGTTCGGTCTCCACGGTTTGTTTGCTAACCCTCGCAGGCGTGTTTATCTTTTTTATACTGGAAAAAGTGGTGCGTTGGCGGCATGACCATCACATTGATATATCGGAACAATCCGGGTACATCAAACCCATCGCAAAGATGAACTTAATGGGCGACGCCATCCATAACTTTGTCGATGGCATTTTGATTGCGGGCAGTTTTTTAGTGGATCCGGTATTAGGCTTTACCACGACCTTGGCGATTATTGCCCATGAAATTCCCCAGGAAATCGGCGATGTCGGCGCACTGGTTTATGGCGGATACCCACCGGCCAAAGCGGTTCTTTATAACTTTTATTGTTCGCTGACGGTTGTCGTCGGCGCGGTATTTACCCTGTTGTTCAGTCAAGTCGCGGAATCGTCCTTGGTATTTTTACTGCCGATTGCGGCAGGCGGATTTATCTATATTGCCGCCACCGACATGATTCCCGCTTTACACGAACATTCAACGTTGCCCCATCTGTTTGGGCAAACGACAATTTTCGCATTCGGTATCGGCTTCATGCAGTCGATTATTATTCTGGAACGTTTTTTATTCAATCAATGAGGACAAACATGGTTGTTGCCGCGCAGCATTTAACAAAGCCGCTTTATTCTCAAGCTTACCTGTCTGACGACGTGGCCGATTTGGCCCAAATCTATCAACCCGGCATCAATCTTTGCCTGGTAGAGCGACAGGTTGATAACGAACTGAGCCGCTTTGTCGAGCATGTGTTAAGACTTCCCAATCCAATCGTTTTTGTTGAAAGCATTGACTTTGCGTCATTCGATTTCTTTAGCCTACAGCCTCAGGCAGCACATTTACCGGGTTACCGGGAATTTTGCAACGATGTGGCCGCTTTAACCGCGCTTTATTGCGATTTATTCGAGTTGAAGCGTGTCGGCTTGCGTTTGAATACCTTGGATCATGCGATGTGTCCCAAATTTCATGTCGATTCGGTGACTTGTCGTTTGGTGTGTACTTACGGCGGCATCGGCACCGAATGGCTGGAAGATGCTTATGCCGACCGGCGTAAATTGGGCAGCGGTTCAGGCGGCTTAAGCGACGAACTCTCGGGCCTGATTTTGGACACTAACGCGATCCACAAGATGCCGCCTTATGCTATCGGTTTGCTGAAAGGCGGTTTATGGGAAGGCAATGAACAGCATGGCGCGATACATCGCTCGCCAAAATTGACGCTCAATTCACCCCGGCGTTTGTTATTGACGCTGGATTTTGGCTGAGTTTGTTACGCAAACTTCATTTTTTATAACCGATAGGATAATCCATGCCTGATTCTAACCGCTCCACACCTGTTCCGGTCACCATTTTGACCGGTTTTTTAGGCGCAGGAAAAACGACGCTTTTAAATCGTATCCTGTCCGAGGAACATGGCCGCCGCATTGCAGTCATCGAAAATGAATTCGGCGAAGCCGGTATCGATAACGACCTGCTGATTCAGGGGGAGGAGCAAATCGTTGAAATGAACAACGGCTGTATTTGCTGCACTGTGCGCGGCGACTTGGTGCGGATTTTGGGCGAGTTGGCCGAAAAACGGGAGAACGGTTTGCTGCACTTTGAGCGGGTCGTTATCGAAACTACCGGACTGGCGGACCCCGCGCCTGTCGCGCAAACGTTTTTTGTCGAGCAGGATATTGGTGAATATTATCTGCTCGATGCGATTATTACCGTCGTTGATGCCAAACACGCACTTAAACAACTTGCTGAATGCCATGAAGCGGAAGAGCAGGTCGGCTTTGCAGACCGCTTGCTGTTATCCAAAACCGACTTGATAACGCCGGAACAACTGGCCGCATTGGAAGCGCGGTTACGCGCAATCAACGCCCGCGCGCCTATCGCTCATGCTCATTTCGGCGAAACCGACATCGGTGAAATTCTCGACATACGCGGTTTCAATCTCAATGCCATTCTGGAAATTGAACCCGATTTTCTGGAAGACGTCAGCCATGAACACGATGGCGGTATCGCGTCTTTCGTATACCGCACCGACAAGGCTTTCGATGCGGCAAAAATGATCGCCTTTATCGATGTCATGGTCAGGGATTACGGCAACGATTTATTGCGCTATAAAGGCATCGTCCATATAGCGGGCTGCGACCGCAAGGTGATTTACCAAGGCGTACACATGCTGCTGGCAGACAGTATTGGCGTGCCTTGGGCGGCCGATGAAATCCGCCGGTCAACCTTGGTCTTTATCGGGCGTAACCTGCCCAAACAGGCCATACACGAAGCGCTGGACAGTTGCAGGATCATTTGAGATGTTGACGCGTTTAACCGGCGGACAAGTTTTCGATCCCGCCCAAGGCCTGAACGGCACCGTTCAAGACCTGTTTGTCCGCGATGGCGCGATTGTTTCCAAGCCCGGTTCAGGCGTGAGGATTGATGCCGATTATGACGTCTCCGGCAAAATCGTCATGGCCGGAGCGATCGATATTCATAGCCACATTGCCGGCGGCAACGTTAACACCGCGCGCTTGTTGCTGCCCGAACAGCACCGCAACTTCATGGCTCGCAAGCTGGGTCACGCGTTCAGCACCGCGCGCTGGTCAACCACGGAAACCGGTTATCGCTACGCGCAAATGGGTTACACGACCGTGGTTGAACCGGCGGTATTGCCCGCTAACGCGCTGGATGCCCACTTGCAAATGGCCGACATTCCGATCATCGATACCGCGGGCCTGGCCATTCTCGGTAACGATGATTTCCTGTTGCGGCTGCTGCGCGCTAAGGCTAGTCAAAACCAGGTCAACGATTATGTGGCCTGGACCTTACAGGCGACCCGCTGTTTGGGTTTAAAGGTGATCAATGCCGGCGGCGCCAACGCCTTTAAATCGAATGTGCGCAGTTTTGCGTTGGATGATGTGGTGCCGGATTACGGCGTGAGTTCCCGGCAGATTTTGCAAACGCTGCAACGCGCGGCGTGCGACATTCAACTGCCGCACCCTGTACATGTGCATTGCAATAACTTGGGTATTCCCGGCAATGTCGATACCGCTATCGCCACCATGGAAGCCGCGCAAGGCTTGCCGATGCATTTGGCGCATATCCAGTTTTACGGCTATGGCAACGAAGGCGGCCGGGGCTTTTCATCGGCGGCGGCCAAATTAATCGACGGATTTAATCAACATCGCAATATCACGATGGACGTCGGTCAGGTGTTGTTTGGCCGGACCGTGACTATTTCCGGCGATGTGATTGCCCAATACAGCCGCCGTAACGATGCGACGCCCAACAAATGGGTGATGTGGGATGCCGAATGCGAAGGCAGCGGCGGCGCTGTTCCGTACCATTATCAGCAAAAAAGTTTTGTTAACAGCTTGCAATGGTTGATCGGCTTGGAAATATTTTTGCTGGCCGAAGACCCGTGGCGCCTGTTTTTTACTACCGATCATCCCAACGGCGGCCCGTTTACGCGCTATCCGCATTTGATCCGGCTGTTAATGGATTACGATTTTCGTTTGGAATGCATGGCCGAACTGAATCAGGAAGCGGTCGCGATGAGTTTATTAAAGGAGCTGAAAAAAGAGTTTTCGTTGTATGAAATCGCCGTTATGACCCGTACCGCAGCGGCGCGTATGCTAGGCTTAAAGGATAGAGGCCATTTAATGCCCGGCGCCATTGCCGATATTGCGGTGTACACCCCGGAAGCCGATAAGGAGGCAATGTTCAGCGCTGCCGACCTGGTCTTTAAAAACGGGGAATTGGCGGTAAAAAACGGCGTTGTACAGCAGCGCCGTAACGGCGCCACGCAAATGATTCAGTTGCCTTTTGATCGGCAAATCAAACGCGAACTACAGGCCTACTACGACCGCTTTTATAACCTGAGCCTGGATAATTTTAAGGTGGCGGATGTCAGTTTCAGGCAGGCGGATAGCGAGCGCTTTGTCAGCCATGATGCCGGACAGCCTTATTCGGCCTGTCGGGAAGCCGCCGCAAATACCATTTATCAATAAATCACATGAATAATTACAGTCTAGCCAGGTCATCCAACGTTATTGAACGCATACCCGTATTCATTATCAGCGGTTTTCTCGGCAGCGGGAAAACCACGTTACTGAATCGTTTATTGAGCCATGCGCCCCAATCCGCCGTGATTATCAATGAGTTCGGCGCTACCCCGATCGACCAACAATTGCTGCGCGAGCACAAAGTACCGTTATCGACGTTGGTCGGCGGCTGCTTGTGCTGTCAGGTGATAGGTTCGTTAACGCCCTTGCTTAAAAACCTGCGCATGGCTTGGGATTCCGGGGACAGGCCTTTCGAGCGGGTGATCATCGAAACCAGCGGCGTCGCCAATCCTGAACCGGTGCTGGATATTTTGTTAAGGGAACGTTGGCTGGCTGCGCGTTACAGCTTGCAAGGGGTTATCGCCACCGTTTCGGCGAGCATGGATACCGATCATTTCGACTATTTTCCCGAAGCCCAGGCCCAAATCGCCTGGGCGGATACGGTGGTCATGACGCAAATCGACTTGGCGACAGCGGAAGCGATTGCAAAACTGGATGCGCGCTTGTCGGTCTTGGCTCCCGCCGCAACCCGTCTGACCGCAGTGCAAGGCGAGCTTGACCACAATGCGCTGCTCAATTTGCCGAACAAATTCAGGCGGCTGCGTAATACCGAACTGCCCGAGTTACCGGATCACGGTTTCAGCAGCATCACCTTGCAGCTTGAGCATCCGCTACCGTGGGAGCGGATGCAAAAAACATTGGAATACCTGATTGCCCATTACCCTAAACAGCTGGTCCGCGTAAAAGGCATGGTTTACACGCCAGGGCAAAACCAACCCTTGCTGGTGCAAGGGGGCTCCGGAAGGCTTTATCCGGCAACGCGGCTGCCGGTAAGAACGTCCGATGACGGCGTTGGACGGCTGGTTATTATTACCCAAGGTGAAGTAAAGGGCTTGGCTGAAGAGCTGATGACGCAATTGCGCAGTCATAATGTGTGAATGAATCCTTCGCTAATCGCAAATTTGTTAGCTGGAAGCCTGAAATCTGGCTGATAGTAGCCGGACAATAAAGCCGTCTAGGTACGCAATAGCAGGTTCTGGATTTGCACGGCGCGCTGCGCCGCGAATTGAGTGCTTTCTACCCGCTCGATCCATGCAGCGCGGCAAACAGGACAAAACTATCTGTGCGTAACATCAGTTATTCAATAATACTATGATGATAAGCGCGAGGATAAAAGAAACACCTTTCCAGAAAGCCAATGGGTTTCGTTCCAAAAGTGGTTGACGGGTCTTGTTCAGAAACGCCTGATTCGGATGACGCAGATCGAAAATGAATTCGGTCAGGTCCTCGTAGCGTTTGTAAGGATTCGGATGCGCCGCCTTCCTGATCGCATCGTCAACCCAGGCTGGAATTTCGCGATTCTCATAACGCAAAGAGTCATACATTAATTTGTTTTGCGCGGCTTTGGTCTTGCATTTGGCTACTTCAGCGCCATAGGGCAGCTTGCCGGTCAACATTTGATAGGCAATCACGGACAGGGAAAACATATCCGAACGTTCGGAACCCTGTTCCCCGAGAAAATACTCCGGCGCGGTATATTGGGCGGTGCCCAGTATGCCGTCGCGCCTGATCGGCGTGGTCATTTCGATAATGCCCGCGACCCTCGTTGAACCAAAATCAATAATCTTCACGGTGCCGGTGCTGTCGATCATGATGTTGGCGGGTCTCAAATCCTGATGCAGCATTTCCAGCCGGTGAAAAGCTCTCAAGCCTTTCGCTATTTGCTCGACAATCCCTCGCACGGTTTCCAGGTCCGGTTTCGGATTGTCGATCATCCACTGCGTCAAGGTCTGTCCGTCAATGAATTCGGTGACCACGTATAAAAAATTGCGCTTGCGCGTCTGCGCGCATGGTTTGAGCACATGCGCATTATTGATGCGCCGGGCGATCCAGTCTTCCATCAGGAAGCGTTCCAAATAAGCCGGATCGCCCCGAAGGTCGATAGACGGGGTTTTTATAACGACCTGAGCGTTAGTTTCGTTATCTACCGCCAGATAAATGTGGCTGCGGCTGCTGGCGTGTAATTTCCTGACAATGGTATAGCCGTCAAACAGCATCCGCGCTTCCAATACCGGCGGGAACGGCAGCTCGGTTAACGACTGGTAAAGCTCGTTAGCGCTCTGTTTGGGTAAGTTTTCGACTCTGACGATCTGGACGGTGAGGTTATCCGTACTGCCTTGCAGGTAAGCTTGATCGACGATCGCTTTAGCTGTGGAATCGAGATTTCCCCCGGCTTTGCTGATGGCGTCTACGATGAATTCCGGGCCGGCAAACTCGTAAACGCCATCGGTCGCGAACAAGAAAATATCGCCTTTTGCCACGGGCAGGGCTTTATGATCGATTTCAAGATGGGAATCCATTCCCAAGGCGCGGCTTAGATAGCTTTTATCCTGCGAAATCCAAAGCCGATGATCGTTGGTGAGCTGTTCCAGGTCATGGTCGCGTAATCGGTAAATCCGTGAATCGCCCACATGGAAAATATGCGCGGTAGTGGATTTGATCACCATCGCGCTTAAGGTACAGACATAGCCTCTGTCCATATCGTAACAATACCGGCTTTGCCGGGTTTGCGCATGCAACCATGAGTTGCTTGCTATCAAAACCCGCTGTACCGACTTTTTTACCGACCAAGCTTCCGAAGTGCAAAAATAATCCTCCAAAAAGCCTGTCACGGCGGCTTGACTGGCAATGTGACTGACATCGCTGCTGCTGATCCCGTCGGCCAGGGCAATAGCAATGCCTTTCGAACTCAACTGCGGTTCTTTCGGGATATAAACGCCGTGGAAATCCTGGTTGATTTCCTTACGGCCTTTGTCCGAGCATTGGCCTACGGAGATTTTTAATCGGTTGGACATTTTTTATGGCGAGCGGCCGCAGTCATTCACAGGGCTCAGATTTTCAATAACTTTTATAAGGAAGAAATTTGCCGCTCATCACGATCTTGACACGGTCTCCTTTGGGATCGGGTTCACGTTGAAGATCCATGCTGAAATCGATGGCGCTCATAATGCCGTCACCGAACTCTTCGTGAATCAGCGCTTTAAAGGTAGTGCCGTAGACGCTGACCAGCTCGTAGAAACGATAAATCAACGGATCGGTCGGCACTGCGGAGGGCAGGGAACCCTTGTAGGGAACAACTTGCAATTGTTCGATAGCCTCGGCGGGCAACTCCAGCATGGCGCCGACCTTGGCGGCCTGTTCGGCGTTAAGCGTCATCTGCCCCAGCAGGGCGGCTGTCGTCCATTCCTTGCTCAGGCCGATGGCGTCGGCCAGTTGAGGCCATGTCAGTTGTTTGCGCAGTTTGTGCGTGATGATCAATTCGGTAACTTCGTTGCGTGTCATGATAAACCCTTTTACAAAGTAAACAGTGATTGTTAATCAGCCTCAGACACTGATGGGCTGAGGCTTTCTTGTATCATTCGGATCAATTATAAGGCGCGTTTAGGCGCGGTTTTTATATGCGTGGAATAGAGGGTCAATCCGGTAAACGCAAGCCCGCCGATCAGATTGCCCAAAACGGTCGGAATCTCATTCCAGATAAAGTAATCCATAATCGAAAAATTTCCTCCCATGATTAAACCGGCCGGAAACAGAAACATGTTGACGACCGAGTGCTCGAAGGCCATGCCAAAGAACAGCATGATCGGCATCCACATGGCGATCACCTTGCCGCTAACGGACGTGGAAATCATCGCCCCGACCACACCGGTGGATACCATCCAGTTACACAGCATGCCCCTGATAAAGATCGTAAACCAGCCGGCCACGCCATATTTTGCATAGCCCAGCGTCCGCGCTTCACCGATGCCTGCCAGCTTTTTGCCCACATCATTAGGTTCAACGGAAAAACCGTAGGTGTAGACAATCGACATCATAACCGCTACCGTTAAGGCCCCAAGAAAATTACCTGCAAAGACTAAGCCCCAGTTCCTGAAAATACCGTCGATGGTTACGCCTGGACGTTTATCAATCAGTGCCAGCGGCGTCAAAACAAAAACACCGGTCAGAAGGTCGAAACCTAGCAAATACAGCATGCAAAAACCAACCGGGAATAAAATCGCACCAAAAATCGGCGAATTCGTTTGCACAGCAACAGCGACCGCAAATACCGCAGCCAACGCCAGAATCGCTCCGGCCATATAAGCCCTGATCAAAGTATCTCTGGTTGACATGAAGATTTTGGATTCACCTGCGTCGACCATCTTTGTGACAAATTCTGAAGGAATCAGATAGGACATAACTCACCTTTAAAAAATTAGATACACAATGAATTGAGGTGTCGGATAAGACACTTTCATTCGTTTGATTAAGCTTGTTTTCGCAAGCTGTTGATACCCTTGGAAACGAGCGTTCTTTTACTCGTTTGCGGATAACCTAATTAAAAAGGCATAAACAATAGACGAGTAAAATTATCGCCGCCTGTTTAAAACAAGCGACTTTTCAACGCCATTGTTGAAGGGAAGATGCGCCATTGCACCACATTGCTAAATGAAGCATAGATTGTGCCAATCATATTAATCCAACCGTTTAGCGTGACGAGTGAGGCTTTAGCTAAAACCGCGGGACATTCTTTGCACCGAAATGAATGGTGTATGCACCAAAACGGGAAGATGAGGCCGGAAACTTCCATGAGCCTAGAAAAACAGTTGAGCATTTAGCCGCGTTCGCCCTGGGCTCCGCCGGAGCCTGTCGAATTCGTTGTTGCCAGGACAAACCCCGGCCCAAGGCCGGTTGGCGGGTGAGCCAAAAGCGCCGATGTCATCACCGATTTCGACTGATAACATAGCGGCACTGATGAGGCCAATGGCGGGGGGCGAACAGCGCAAAATCTATCGGCGGATTCCTTTGCGGAGCTTAATGACACGGGAGGGAATAGCTAATTATTTGTCCTCGCCGTTTTGAAGCTGGCTGACGCTCCCAACAAGCCGACCATGAAGAAAGCCGTGCCGACCAGGGTGAAACGCAGATTCGTCTCCTGGATGGACATGTCGCCGGTCGCATAAAGCATGATGATGACGGAGACTAATCCCCAGCCAAGAAAACGCAACACCGCGGCCATGACCAGTTTGCCTAGCGCTTCCGATTCGCTGACCGGCGTGTCCATACGGTAAGCCACAAAACCGCACATCAGCGCCGGCAGAATTCCCCAGCGCATATGTTGTATGAAGCTTTCCAGAAACTTGAAGTGATCTTTGTAGTAAGTTAACTCGAGTATAAGCGCCGATGCGGAGGTGCTGACAATGAAGCCCATCACCATCATTGCCATATAGAAGCCATAGTATCGATCGGATTGCTCCCGTTGATGCCTGAAGGCGAGCGTCCGGGAAATAAAAACCAGCGCTATCGGAAGAATATAGATCGGGATGGCGTAGGCGACCCAGCGGAGCGTATTGTAATCAAAGTGCGCCAGCGGTTGATCGGGAAACAGGAAAACATTGTGCAGCCAGACTGAAATCTCCCGGCCCAACATGGCCCCGGCGGCGGTGGCCGCCGTAAACAGCAGGATGTATTTATAGGTGTGTTTAAGGCGGGCCTCGTGGACGTTGCCGCCGAGCTGCTTCACGGTTGCCCATATCTCATTTTCGCTTGCGCTGCCGAATACGACCAGAGAGGCGAGTAAGCGGCAGAGCAGGCCGGTCAGGTGGTCCAGCTCCTTCAGCAGGTTGACCGTTTTGGTATAGTGCGGTTCGGCTTCTTTCCAGACGGCCACTTTTTCCGACATCGCATTGTAGGAGATGCAGATTTCCCCCCATTTCAGGGACGGTTCGTTAAAAAAACGGCGATAGGACTGTTGGTTGGCGTAGTTTTGTATACGGTCGAAAAGAAGGCAATTATGAGCCCATTTATACTCGACCGTGGCGCTGGATTTATCGAAATCGCCGGGGTCGATGCTCGGCACCAGCAGACGGTTGTTGATTTGTGCTTTTAGCGTGTCGTCGACCGCGGATAATCTCGATGTGATCAACGCGTTATAGACCTCTACCGCCTTGGTCGGAATTGCGAAAGCGTCATGGATGCTGTCCCTTAGAATAAGTAAAGGATTGAACCCGCTTTCCCAGGCGATAAAAAACAGGAACAGCCCGGCGGCAATCAAAGGTATGATCGTGTTTCCGCCCAAGCCATTCAGAAGATTCACTAATTCGCCTGAACGCAGGTTCTTTACGATCAGCGTCACCAGCGGTTCCAAGGACAGCCACTGCCAAGTAAGCAGCCAATAAAGCGCGGACATAAGCGTACAGTACGATGCGATCCCTATCCAGTAGATGCTTCTGCGGCTAAAGTATTGGGGTAGCGTCGGTTCGGCGCCTAGCTGAATTCGGCGTTTCTGGAAGGATCGATAGGCGAGAAAGAATGCGGCGACGGTTCCAAGAGATTGCACCGCAAAGTTAATCAAGAGTTCGACAGTCATGGTGCGGTTGCTCCTAGGTACTTTTCACAGGTTTTGAGTTTAGGGAAAATGTTCAAGTTCCGCCCGATTATAAACGGGCTTAGGGTATGTTCGTTAATAACTTAACGAAACTTTAACTTTAAAATTAACCGGCTGAATGATCAAAAAAGCGGCGGCGCGGACAGACATACGCTCTGAAATCCCCGCATCCTGTCGATTCTGCCGGAAGCAGCATGTCAAAAGTAGGGCGACATGGAGCAGTTGCCGAGAATTATACCGGAGAACATGATTCAATATCTGTTGTTGAATCTGGAGGCGATACCTCTTGGCGGCTCTAAATTAATGGCGTTCGCTGTTATCTGCGTGTACTATCAAAATTGATGGTGTAATGACCTTTGCCGTTATAAAATTTGACTCGTCAATATCCGGTGGTCGCTGTATTTGATCGAAGTACAAGGGGAAGGTGATTGTATGTCTAATAAAAATTATATTTTGCTTATAGCAACGCTACTGTCTGTATTGTTCCTCACCGGTTGTGCGCAAAACGCCGCATACCGTACCGATTATCAGCCTTGCGTATACGCCCAGTCCGGCGATTGTACGAAACACGCCATACAGCATCATGCGCCAGGGCGGCCCGATGAATATTATCTGTCTTTTATCGAGTTTGATGATCAAGGCCAGTTATGGGAGCGCGAGCAGATGCGAAAAGTGTTGGATAGTTACCTTCCCATAGCCGGTGTCGACGATGTGCTGCTCGTCGCGTATATCCACGGCTGGCATCACAATGCCGATCCTGAAGACGGCAATATTAAAGACTTCCGGCGGCTGCTGACTAAACTGTCCCAGGCTGAATCCCACGGCGGCACAGGACGTAAAGTGTTAGGGGTTTACATCGGATGGCGCGGAGACTCCATTACCATCCCGGTGATTAACGCCGCGACTTTCTGGGATCGAAAAAATACCGCCCAGAAAGTGGGCCAGCAAGGCGTCACCGAAGTCTTGCTGAGGCTGGAAGAAATAGTCAATGTCAAAGCCGGTATGGAAACAGCAAAACCCCAGCCGTTTAACAGTCGATTGGTTACCATTGGGCACAGCTTCGGCGGGGCCGTGCTTTATACCGCCTTGCAGCAAATTCTTGAAGACCGTTTTATCGACAGCCGAAAAAATAAAACATTTACGGGCGATGCAAATGGTTTGGGCGATCTGGTGGTATTGATGAACCCGGCGTTTGAAGCTTTGCGTTATTCGACCCTGTACGACATCTCGCAGGACTATTGCCGCAGCTATTTTTCCAGTCAATTACCCAAACTGGCGATTCTCACTTCGGAAACTGACCGGGCTACCGGCTGGGCCTTCCCTATAGGACGGTTTTTTTCAACTTTTTTCGAAACCCATACAACGCTTGACCGGCATAATTGTAAGGGTGTGGGCAAAATAAGCCCGATGGAAATTGCAGAGGGCGAAGCCGACCGGCATACCGTCGGCCACTTTGATCCCTATCTCACGCACCGCCTCAATCCTTTAACAAGCACTGAAGAACGCAGCGTAAATTTCAATTATCACGCTTTACAAAGTCGCTGGTCACAACAAAAAGTGCTCGGTTCGTTTGCATTTGAAAGCACAGAGCTGATTCATCTGGGGAAAACAGTCCCCAATAATCCTTATCTCAACATTGAGGTGGATCAGCATTTGATTGAGGGACACAGTGATATTTGGCATGATGAAATCGTTAGTTTCCTGCGTGACCTGATCATGATATCGACCTCGCCGGGACAGTCAGTGCAATAAAGATAATTCTGCCAAAGGTGGGCAAGTAACAAGATGTTTACCCACCTTTTTGCTGCTCAGCATTAAATTAAAACGGTTCAATTAGAAGCATTAGGCGCTTCAAGCCGGGTTGAATAAATTGCGATAATCGATCAGGCCAAGCCTTAACGCTTGACAGATTAGGGTAATCTTATAGAATACGCGCCTCGAACTGCGGAGCGGTAGTTCAGTTGGTTAGAATACCGGCCTGTCACGCCGGTGGTCGCGGGTTCGAGCCCCGTCCGCTCCGCCATCCAAACAGCGCATAAAATCAGCTATCAAACGACTCTCTTATCGTTCAAACCGGTGTTTTTAAATAATCCCGGTAGTTATGCTGTAAAATCACTCTTTTTTATCCCAGCTCTCAGATGACAATCAGGCTACCCGTACCGCGTATCGCATTAACTCCCGGAGAACCCGCAGGCATCGGGCCCGACCTTTGCATTCAGCTTGCACAGCAGAATTTACCCTGCGAAATCGTCGTTATAGCCAGTCCGCAATTACTGGAAGAACGCGCCAAGCAGCTAGGTCTGCCGCTGCAAATAAAAGAGTTCGACAGCGCGCTGCCTGCCGCCGCCCAGACTGCCGGATGCATGACCGTATTGCCGGTGGAGCTGGCCGAACCGGTACAATGCGGCCAGCTGAACCCGGCCAACAGCCGCTATGTGTTAAAAACCATCACCAAAGCGACCAAAGGCTGCATGGATGGAGTTTTTGACGCAATGGTCACCGCGCCGGTACACAAGGGCGTTATCAACGATGCCAGCCTGTCTTTTAGCGGCCATACCGAATTTATTGCGGACATTACCGGCGGGCACCCGGTGATGATGTTGGCGACGCCGGGCTTGCGGGTGGCGCTGGTGACGACGCATCTGCCGCTGTCGGAAGTCAGCAAGGCCATTACCCATACCCGGCTACGCACGGTTATTCGGATACTGGACCAGGATTTGCGCTCGCGATTTGACATAGCCTACCCGAAAATACTGGTGTGCGGGCTTAATCCCCATGCAGGAGAAAACGGCCATCTGGGCAGGGAAGAGATCGACATTATTGAACCCGTACTCAACACTTTTCGTAAACAGGGCATGAACCTGCGCGGGCCGCTGCCGGCCGATACACTGTTTACCGCCAAGTACCTGGATTCGGCGGATGCGGTATTGGCGATGTACCACGACCAGGGCCTGCCGGTGCTTAAGCATATCGGCTTTGGCCGGGCCGTCAATATCACGTTGGGATTGCCTATCGTCCGCACTTCGGTTGACCACGGCACGGCTTTGGACCTTGCCGGCAGCGGCAAGGCCGATTTAGGCAGCCTGCAATTCGCACTGCAAACCGCATTAACAATGGCTGCACACTAAATGGCACATACTCCGCGCAAGCGCTTCGGTCAGAATTTTCTTCATGACCACAACATTATTTACAACATTATCTCCAGCATCCAGGCCGAGCCCGGTCAGCATTGGGTTGAGATAGGGCCGGGGCAGGGCGCATTGACCGAGCCATTGCTGAACGAAGGCGTGCGCCTGGACGTGGTCGAGCTGGACCGGGATCTGGTGGTTTTGCTTAGGGAGAAATTCAAGCAATACCCCGACCTGAACATTCACAGCGCCGATGCGTTAAGGTTCGATTTTTCGTCGCTGGCTGATGGGGGGAAACTGCGCGTTATCGGTAATTTGCCTTATAACATTTCAACGCCGCTGATGTTCCATCTGCTGGATAACGCCTATTGCATCGAAGACATGCATTTCATGCTCCAAAAAGAAGTGGTCGACAGGATTTGCGCGGTTCCGGGCAGCAAAAAATACGGCAGGCTCAGCGTGATGATGCAATATTATTGCCAGCCTGAGCTGTTATTCGAGGTTCCACCGGAAAGCTTCGATCCGATTCCGCAGGTGATGTCGGCTATCGTAAGGCTGGTGCCGCACCGGCAACCGCCGGTTGCGGTTAATGATGTAGCCAAACTCAACCGGGTAGTCACCCAGGCGTTTTCGCAACGGCGAAAAACCTTGCGAAATTCGCTGAAAAAACTGATCACTGAGGAAGAAATCACCGCTTTGGGCATAGACCCGACATTGAGAGCCGAAAGCATATCGCTGGTCGAGTTTGCGAGTTTAAGTAATCTGTTGCAGGAAGAGTAGGGGGCGCTGTGCGCACCTTTTCAAAGCGTTCGGGGTAAAATCAGGCTCGAAAAAGGTAAGCGATGCATACCTGGCTGATTTCACCGGCGGTTTGATTGGCAGGGTTCGGCCATCAAGAGACGGTCATATAATTCTTTTGTACGACCGGTCTTCCTACAAACCAGCCATTCAACGTAAAAGTAAGGGCGCGCCGGTTGGCACAGGATAAAAAACCTGTGAGCTTGGGCAAACTAATAAACTCAACAATTGCTAACGGTCGGCGCGTCCCAATGACTGCAATGTTATATTTTTTTACCGAGCATTCTCAGTAATGTTGAATCTTTGTAAATTAAATGATGCTTGAGTGCTCCCGCAATGTGTAGAACAATAGCCAAAATAAGCAGGTAGCCGAGATATTCATGGGAAATTTCCCCGAAATAACCCCAGAACTGGCTTAAAGGGATGGTTTTTTCTGGGTTAGAGGGGTCTATATTTTCATGAAGAATTTCAAAGCCAAAGATACCAAAGCCATGTCCGGTAGCACCAGAGAAGATCATTCCTGTAATCGGCATCAGCACAGTACTAACGATAAGCACCCAATGTACAATTTTGGCGAGCAGCATCTCACGTTTATCATAGTTTGAAATCGGCACAGGCCAGCCTTGCTTTATGCGCCTAGCCACTCTAAGCACAATAAGGCTGACCAGGATAATACCGATGGACTTGTGCGTATCATAATAGTCATACAGCTCGAAATTGGTCATACACAATCCCAAGCCAATAAGCCCAATAATCGTGAAAGCGATAATCCAGTGTAAAATAAGGGTAAGCCAACTCAGGCTATTTTTAGTATCCATTTAATTTTCCCAGAAATTATGTGCGCTAATATTTTCTATTCCAGAGTTTCCAAAGCTAATGATCCACATTAATAAGCTTTCGTGAATTCAAATTACCAGCGCATAACCCACAATTTGTTTCATCGAACTAACGTGGAGCTAAGGGGCGGTCGCGATAGCGACCGTCCCCCTTGAGCGTAGTGTTATGAGTGCCACTGCATCTTATAAAATGAATCATCTTCATCATACTGGCAAAAACCTAATTTTAAATAGAATGGTCTGACCAGATTGGCTTTGATAATACTAAGCCGTAATGGTAAAGATTTTTCTTTTGCGATGCTCTGGATGTAAGTCAGAACCCGCCGCCCTACGCCTTTTTGTTGGTACTCTGGTTTGATAATAATCATTTCTAGCCAAAGATGGTCGTTACTTTCCTTTAAAACGAATCCGCCAATTCTTTCGAGACCATTTTTAATTATTTTCCAGTCAGTGGGCTTCAAGTTATTATCAAAGCCATTGCTTTGAAATTCCTCATTCCAACCCCAAGTGGCTTTAATACATGGCTTCATCGCGTTTTGGTAGAGATTGTAAAGCCATTCTTTATCAGACGTTTTACCATCCATTAACTGAAACTCTTTCATGCCTTCACTAACTCATAACGTGGAGCTAAGGGGCTGCGCACTTTTGCGCAGTCCCGCTTGAGCGTAGGGTTGGACGAAGCCGCTACCGCGGAGAACACCCCGCTGAACAGCCCCCGATAAAACAATTAAAATTTAACCTCAAGCCCTCATCAGAGGGATCGTTTATCATCAAACAATGAGGTTG
>NZ_JAZGVT010000058.1:0-45933 GCF_036440755.1 Methylobacter sp. Wu8
GCCTTTAGCCTTTAGCCTTTAGCCTTTAGCCTTTAGCCTTTAGCCTTTAGCCTTTAGCCTTTAGCCTTTAGCCTTTAGCCTTTAGCCTTTAGCCCTTAACCTAATCTAAATTTAAAAACATGGACTACGATTTTTCCTTTTTTCTTGCAGTCGCCACGCTGGTTACCGGTGTAATTTGGGGCGGGTATTTGCTGGTGCTCAAAGCGAGGGGGGAGGTTTTCGATGAAGAACATGAACCTATACTGGTAGAGTATGCGCGGTCTTTTTTCCCGGTCGTGTTGATTGTGTTATTGCTGCGCTCTTTCATTGCCGAGCCTTTCCGCATCCCTTCAGCATCAATGATGCCGACTTTACTGATAGGTGATTTTATTCTGGTTAATAAATTCACTTACGGCATACGTTTGCCGGTTATCAATAAAAAAATCATTGAACTGAATGAACCCAAGCGCGGGGATATTGTCGTTTTTCGTTACCCTAAAGATCCGGCTGTCGATTACATCAAGCGTGTGATCGGCTTGCCGGGCGATCGGGTCGCTTATTACGATAAAAAACTGCATATCAACGGACAGCCGATCAACCAAGTTTCTTTGGGGCGCTATCAGGGTGTAGGCCAGGGCGAGGATATGACCGGCAATGAGCATTTGTTGGAAGATTTGACCGGTGTTGAGCACAGTATTCTGATCAGGAACGGAGCGCTTTCAGCCGAGGGTGTTTATGTGGTGCCGCAAGGGAGTTATTTTGTGATGGGCGACAACCGCGATAACAGCAATGACAGTCGTTATTGGGGCACGGTTCCTGAAGAAAATCTGGTTGGACAAGCTTTTTTTATCTGGATGAGCTGGGATTGGCAATATAAAGGTGTGAACCTTGACCGTATTGGCACAGCGCTGAAATAAACTGCACTATACTTGGTTTTTTCATAAATCATCTGGAGAAAAGAATGAATTTAACACCTGGACGCCAGCAAGGCTTGACCTTGATCTCGCTTGTTTTTGTTTTGGGCTTGATCGGATTTTTTACCTTATTGACACTTAAGATAGTCCCTATTTACCTGGATCACGGCAAGGTAAAGAGCGCTTTGGAGGCGTTAAAACAAATGCCGGATCTTCAGACGCTTAGCGAATTTGAAATCAGGGATAGCTTGACCAAGCGTTTTAACATCAATTATGTCTACGATGTTAAGCAGGATGATATTACCGTCGTCAGGCATGGCGATTATGTAAAGGTGGATATCGAGTATGAGACGGTTGTGAAATTGGTCGGCAACCTGAGCGCATTAGCCGAGTTTCATGACTCTTTCGAGGTCGGACAGAAGTGATAAAAAAGCCTGAAGTATTATGTAAAAAGCTGGGCCTGACGTTCAATAATCCCCGGCTTTTTACTATGGCTTTAACGCATCGAAGCGCAGGTTCGAGCAATAATGAACGTTTGGAGTTTTTAGGCGATTCAATTTTGGGTTTTGTGATCGCCCATAAGTTATATGAGTTGTTTCCGGGCGCCAGCGAAGGCGTTTTGAGCCGGTTAAGAGCGAGCCTGGTCAATCAGAGTTCACTGGCGGAGTTGGCCAGAAAGCATCAGCTGGGCGATTATTTGCTGCTGGGTTCAGGGGAGTTGAAGAGCGGAGGTTTTCGCCGCGATTCCATCCTGTCCGATGCGGTGGAAGCCATTATCGGCGCGCTGTACAACGATCAGGGTATGGATGCCTGCCAGCAATGGATCTTGCAGATGTTTGCGGAAAAGCTGAAAAGCTTGTCGCTGGATAATTGGCAGAAAGATCCTAAAACCCAATTACAGGAATTAATGCAGTCAAAAAAAATGGATCTGCCTGATTACACCTTAATGACCATGTCGGGGCTTGCACATGAGCAAACCTTCAAAGTTAAGTGCACAACGCCATTAACGACAGAGTCTTGTATCGGCATGGGAAATTCCAGGAAAAAAGCCGAGCAGTCGGCAGCGGAGCTCATGCTCGAATTATTAAATAAGGACACTAAATGAATTGTGGTTTCGTCGCCTTGATTGGGCGCCCCAATGTCGGCAAATCAACATTGATGAATCATTTGTTGAAGCAGAAAATCAGCATTACCTCGCGCAAGCCGCAAACAACCCGGCACCGAATCCTCGGCATTAACACCACCGACGCAGGGCAGGCCATTTATATGGATACGCCGGGCATGCATGACAGCGAAAAGCGGGCGTTGAACCGTTATTTGAACCGGACCGCCGATACGACCTTGCTGGGCGTCGACGTGATCGTCTGGCTGATCGACGGATTGTCCTGGCATGAATACGACGAGGCGATCTTCAAAAAGCTGGAGCAGGCTGGTCTGCCGGTTATTCTCGCCGTTAACAAGGTCGATAAGGTCGCGGACAAGGAAGCCATCTTGACGTTCTTTAACGAAGCCCAACACCGGTTCCCGTTCAAGCATTTGGTACCCATTTCCGCATTAAAAAGCACCAATCTCGATCAGCTGGAAAGCCTGATCATGGGGCTGTTGCCGGAACGGGACTTGATCTATCCCGAGGATCAGGTGACCGACCGGTCCGAGCGCTTTTTGGCCGCTGAAATTGTCAGGGAAAAGCTGACCCGGCGCTTGGGCGACGAGCTGCCTTATGCGCTGACGGTAGAGATTGAACGCTACGAAGAAAAGCCCAACATCACCAAAATATACGCGATTATCTGGGTGGAACGCTTGACCCAAAAGAACATCGTGATCGGCAAGGACGGCGAGATGCTGAAAAAAGTCGGTACCGACGCACGGCATGACATAGAAAAATTGATCGGGCAGAAAGTTTATTTGCAGCTTTGGGTCAAAGTTAAAAAAGGCTGGTCGGATAGTGAACGCGCCTTGCAAAGCCTAGGCTTTAATGACTGAAACCGCCGTTTATTTGCAGCCTGCGTTTATCTTGCAGCAGCGCAAATACCGGGAAACCAGCCTGATTATCGATGCGTTAACCCGCGATTTCGGCCGGATTTCCCTGTTGGCCAAAGGCGTAAGAAAAACCAAGTCCAAAACGGCAGGGATGCTGCAACCCTTTATCCCGTTAACCATTTCCTATTTCGGTAAGGCGGAGCTAAAAACGCTGACCGATGTCGAAATGGTTCAGCCGTTTAGCCAGATCAAGGGGCTTGCGCTTTATTGCGGTTTTTATATCAATGAGCTGGTCGCTTGTTTTTTGCACAAATACGACCCCCATCCCGAAGTGTTCGGCCATTACCGCGAATGTTTATCCGGTCTGGCGGATGGCGCCGGCATGGAAGCGGCATTGCGGCTGTTTGAGTTGAACCTGATCGAGTGTTCGGGTTATGGCTTGCAGCTGGAATATGATGACAAGCAACATCCGATTGCATCAGCAAAAAAATACGACTTCAATGTCGGGCTGGGGCCGGTTGAAGCCGGGCGCGGACAGTTTTCAGGACGGACTTTCCAGGCATTAAGCGCCAGGGAATTGATCGATCCGCAAGTGTTAAGCGAAGCAAAGCTACTGATGAGGACGGTCATTGATGTTTATTTGCAGGGCAGGCAACTTAAAAGCCGGGCGGTTATTAATAACATCATGAAACACACCGGCGGCGAACGGGGATTGCAAACCTATCGTCAATCACAACATATCTCAAACGGAGTGGGCGGCGTGATAACGCCGTCCAATATGAAAAATGAATAACAAACAGATCCTATTAGGCGTGAACATCGATCACGTCGCTACGTTGAGGCAGGCCAGAGGCACGCTATACCCCGAGCCGGTTCAGGCCGCATTAATTGCAGAACAGGCCGGAGCCGACGGCATTACCGCGCATTTGCGCGAAGACCGGCGGCATATTCAGGACAGGGACATCTATTTATTAAAAGACATGCTGCATACCCGGTTGAATCTGGAAATGGCGGTGACCGATGAAATGGTCGGCATAGCCGGGAAAGTGCGACCCTTTGCCTGTTGTCTGGTGCCGGAAAAACGGGAAGAATTGACCACCGAAGGCGGGCTGGACGTTGCCGGCAACCTGCATCGCATGCAATGGGCCTGCGATAAACTGGCGAGCGCCGGTGTCGAAGTGTCGCTGTTTATCGATCCTGATGAAAGTCAGATCGATGCGGCGGTAAAAGCAGGCGCGCCGGTTGTCGAATTACACACCGGCTGTTATGCCGATGCGGAAAACCCGCAACAGCAAGCTGAAGAACTGGCGCGCATCAGGCAGGCCGCTTTTTATGCACACAGCGCCGGGCTCCAGGTTAATGCGGGGCATGGCCTGAATTTTCATAATGTCGAAGCGATATGCGCGATACCGGAAATGG
This sequence comes from Methylobacter sp. Wu8, assembly GCF_036440755.1. Classification (NCBI taxonomy): domain Bacteria; kingdom Pseudomonadati; phylum Pseudomonadota; class Gammaproteobacteria; order Methylococcales; family Methylococcaceae; genus Methylobacter; species Methylobacter sp. Wu8. The sequence goes on from NZ_JAZGVT010000058.1 coordinate 4,293, forward strand.
TGGAGCTGAATATCGGTCATTCGATTATCGCGCAGGCCGTATTTTCAGGCTTGGCTCAGACGGTCAGGGATTTGAAGCGGATCATGCGCACCAACAGTAGGCGCTTTTAGGCGATGCAAGACTACAGCAGAGTATTTGAAGATCGTTTGACCTGAGGGAAACAAGTGGCGCTGGAGTTTTATCAACTAAGCTCGGTCGGCGATCGGGAGATTAATCAAGATTTTATGACGCATAGCGTCACTGAGGCTTATGCGCTGTTTGTCGTTGCCGATGGTCTGGGCGGTCATGATGCCGGAGAAAAAGCGTCCCGTTTTTTCTGCGATGGCTTGCTAAAGGGCGCCGATACTTACAGCAAACAGATAGCGCAGAGTCCTATCGAAACTTTTTCCGCCTGGATTACGGCGGCTGTCAACGAAATGAAAAGGCTGTTCGCAACCGAGCAGTCGGGTAATGATGCGCACACCACCTGCGCAATTCTTTACCTGGATGCACAGCGGGTGTTGACCGCGCATTGCGGCGATTCGCGGATATACAGGATGAATCCGCAACGGATCTTGTGGCGGACCCAGGATCACTCCATTCCGCAACAATTATTGAATAACGGCAAGATTACCGAGCGGGAAATGGGGCAGCACCCGGAGCAAAACCGCTTAACACGCAGCATCAACATCTTGAAAGCGCATGAGGCGGAGATTAATCTGTACCCGGCTATGCAACAAGGCGAGACTTTTATACTTTGCAGCGACGGTTTCTGGGAATACATAAAGCCAACAGAGCTGTTGCAATTGGCGGAACCCGCGATCGGCAAGGAGGAGTTGGCAAAGCTGGCGCGATTAGCGATATTCCGCGCTCATGGGAAAAGCGACAACGTAACCGCGCAGTGGGTTAGACGGTATTAAATGTCCGATTAATGCGACACTGCAAAACCGTGTTTTTGCATACGGTAAAGCAAGGTGTCGCGGGAGATGCCCAGCAGTTTTGCGGACTTGCTGCGATTGCCGTTAGTGCGGTTCAAAGCTTGATGTATCAAATCGGCTTCCAAGGTATCCAACTGTAGGCCGGTCTCAGGCAGCGTGAAATTGGATGTTGCAGGCGCATTAGCGATGACTTTGGCGGTAAATTCAGATGGAAGGTTTTCCGGTTCGATGACTCTGCCGGCTAGTAGAATGCTGAGTCTTTCGCATAAATTACGCAATTCGCGAATATTGCCCGGCCAAGCATAGGTTTTTAGCACTCTTAAAGCCTGCTTGCTGAATTTGGGGGCTGTCAGCGCATGTGCATCCTCGAATAATGCGAGAAAGTGCTTGATCAGCGACTCAATGTCTTCAGTGCGTTGCGCCAGCGGCGGCAGTTCTAAAGGCACGACATTCAAACGGAAATATAAATCCGACCGGAACTCGCCTGAGTCAATTTGTCTGTTCAGATCGGCGTTGGTTGCGGAAATAATACGCACATCAACTTTGTAAGGCTTGATTTCGCCGACTGCAAGACATTCGCCGGACTCAAGGAAACGCAATAATTTTGCCTGAATCGACAGCGGCAAGGAATTGATTTCGTCAAGAAACAAGGTGCCGCCATCAGCTGCCTGGAACAGGCCTTGTTTATCGGTCGTCGCTCCAGTAAACGAGCCTTTTTTGTGGCCGAACAATTCCGATTCGATCAGGCTTTCAGGCAAGGCCGCGCAATTTAGGGTGATAAACGCTTTGTCGGCGCGGGCGCTGGCTTGTTGAATGGCAGAAGCGAGCACTTCCTTGCCGGTACCGGTTTCGCCTTTAAGCAATACAGTGACGTCGGTAGCGGCAACGATTTTGGCGCTACGGATTAAGGAATCCAGTGCAGGAGATTGACCGATGATCGCGTTAAAATGATCCATAGATGCCTCTTAATGTAGAGCTGTGTGTGTCGTAATGGCCATGGGATTAAGCCAGGGCAGGGCGGCCAGCAAAGCCAGGACAATCATAAACAGGCCGATAGCCTGTTTGAAACGCTGCATTCTGGACAACCTTGTTAATATGCCGGTCATTATACCGACTCCCATGACGGCTGGCAAAGTTCCTAAGCCGAAAAACAGCATGGTCAGCGCACTCTGCTTGATGCCGCCTGCGGTTGCGGCGAGCGCCAAAGCCGAATAAACCAGGCCGCACGGCAGCCACCCCCAGACCATGCCGAAAAGATAAGCCTGGCTGAGATTTTTGACTGGGATCAGTTTCCGGCCGAAAGGCTCGATTTTCTTCCAGAAACGCAGGCCTAATTTTTCAATGTAGGCAAAGTGGGGAAACCAGCCGGCGATATAAAGTCCCGCGCCGGTCATGACGGCAGCAGACAGCAATTGCAGCAACCGATGTCCGCTGATTTCACCCATCGGCATGGTAATCAATGTTTCGATAACGCCCGCTAATGCCCCGGCTATCGTATAACTGGTAATGCGCCCGATATTGTAATTGAATACAAAGGGAAATAGCCTGCTTTTTTGGTTCCGTATTTCCGGGTTAAGGCTTAAGGTTAATGTCCCGATAATCGAGCCGCACATGCCGATGCAATGCATGCTGCTGAACAGGCCCATAGTAAAGGCGACCAGAGTAGAGGTGCTAAAGGCGAGGTCAAATTCCATAGTCGCAGGATATATTAAAATAGGAGCAAGGTCGCCCATTGCGCAAAATTATAAGTTATTTAACTCTTGTTATTCGCCACGAAGACACGAAGAAATAAAACTTCGTGTCTCGGCAATTGCTCCTGCATTGCTCTACCTCCTGCATCCGTGCAGTCGTTCGTGATGAATTTTTTGTATTTTTTAAGCGAATTTATTTGTGTGCAGGCAGTTACTCAAACTGCGCAAGGATCTGTCCCTGAATCTTCTCTGCCATCCCTTTTCGGTTTTCGGCATCGCGTATAGGCCTGCCGACGACGATGTAATCAGCGCCATTCTGGAAAGCCATTTCTACGCTGACCACACGTTTTTGATCGTCCTCTTCGCGGTTATCGACCGGCCGGATGCCCGGCGTGATGACCAGCAGCTTATGGTCCAGCTCTTCCCTCAACATCGCGACTTCAAGTCCCGATGAGACAATGCCGTCGCAGCCGATTTGCAGCGCGCGTTTGGCGCGGGACAAAACCAGCTCGCGCACATCGCAGGCAAAGCCCAAGTCGTCAAGGTCGCCGCGGTCCAGGCTGGTTAATGCGGTTACGGCCAGCACTTTAAGATCGCCTTTTTCCTTGGCGGCGGCTTCCATAATCGCGTCGTTGCCGTGTATGGTGGCGAGATCAACGCCTTTGCTGCTCAAGGCTTTAATCGCACGGCCCACGGTGGCCGGGACATCGAAAAATTTCAGATCGACAAAGATTTTTTTATTGCGCTGTTTCAACCATTCAATAAAACCGAAATAATCGCCCGACATAAACAGTTCCATGCCGACTTTGTAAAAGATTACCGAATCGCCGAGTTCTTCGACTAACGCTTGCGCCTCGGGAATACTGGGGACATCCAGCGCCATGATTAAGCGTTCACGGACGGGGATGGGTTTGGTTGAGACGAATGAGTGGGGCATGGTTAAGGTAAAAGGTAAAAGGTAAAAGGTAAAAGGCTTATTCAGTCACAAAGCCTTGTCCATGCCAAGCCTGTATTCCGCCGTTCATTAAGTAAACCTTGGGAAATCCCGCCGCCTTTAATATCAGTTGGGCTTGTGCGGAACGCAGGCCGGCTTGGCATTGTGTGATGACCGGGCGATTCTTATAAGGTTCAAGTTCCGCTAGCCGTTCATTTAATTGGGACAGCGGAATATGAATGGCGCCGTGAATTTGATGTTCATTCCAGTCGTCATGTTCACGTACATCGACAATGACCGCCTTGTTCTTAACGCGCATCGTTGCAGCTTCATTAGGCGAGATGACATCAGTTTCCGCAACGGCAAAAGAACTGATCATCAATAAAAAAACACCGAGTAGGCAAAACTTTGACAATAAACGCACTCAAACGCTCCAAAATAATTTCGATATATATTACCGGAACTTGTTTTAACGGTGAATGTTAAAATTCACTATTGTCACAATAGTCCCCGATTATGAACTCAACATTGATACAAATGACCCTGATAATGGTGTGCGGCGCGGCTTGGCGTTTTGCAAAACCGGCGGGGCTGTCAGCCGAGCAAACCCGGCAGGTTTTAACCACAGTGGTCTACTATCTGCTGCTGCCGGCCATGGTTCTGGAGGTGTTATGGTCAGCGGATATAGGCTTGCATTCGTTTCAGTACGCTTGGCTGGGTATGGGCAGTATTATTGCCGCCATGCTCTGCCTCTGGGTGATTGGCGCGTTGTTCAGGTTTGACGACAGGCGCTTGGGGGCAATGATACTGGCGGCGGCATTTCCGAACGTGACGTACTTGGGCTTGCCGGTTTTAGAGCAGGCCTTCGGCAGCTGGGCCAGGTCCGTGGCTATACAGATGGATCTCTTTGCCGCCACACCGTTATTGTTTACCATCGGTGTCATCGTTGCCCGGCACTACGGCGAAGAAACCGCAAAAAGTCCGAGGCCGGTATGGCTGTTTTTTCATGCGCCTCCGTTTTGGGCGGCGGCAGTTGCCGTTATTTTAAATATTAACGGCGTTGTTGCTCCGGTTTGGCTGTTGGGCGTACTGCAAAAGTTGTCCGCCGGCGTTGTGCCGCTGATGCTGTTTTCGTTGGGACTGGCTTTAAGCTGGAAGGCGCTAACTGTCCGCAATATCCCCTATATTATCCCCGTTGCCGTTATTAAAATGGCGGTAATGCCGTTGGTTGCAATGATTTTAGTCGGATTTTTGCCGATAACCGGCGAATACAGGGAGGCGGCAGTGCTTGATCTTTCGATGCCGAGCATGGTGTTGGGCATTGTTTTTTGCGACCGCTATCGCCTGGATAGCTCGCTGTACGCGATGGCGGTAACGGTAACGACGGCAATCAGCCTGATTGCATTGCCGTTCTGGCATAGCGTGTTGCAGCAGTGATCTGTAAAAAGATTTTTTAATTATTCAGCTTTTTACAAAAGCCCTTGAGCCGGCAGCAACTTCTCGAATTGATCCGCAGGCACCGGCGGACTGGTCAAATAGCCCTGGTATAGATCACAACCTTGCGCCTGCAGGAAAGCAAGCTGCTCCTTGGTCTCCACACCCTCGGCCAGCACCTTCAGGCGCAGCGTATGCGCCATGGCGACGATGGCGGCGGCGATTTCCATGTCGTCCCGATGATGCGGGATGTCGTCGATAAAGCTTTTGTCGATTTTCAGCACATCCAGCGGGAACAGCTTCAGGTAGGCCAGCGAGGAATAGCCGGTGCCGAAATCGTCGATAGCGAGACGCACGCCCAGCGCATGCAGGCGGTTGAGAATCCGAATGGCTTCATGCTCACGCTGCATCAACGCGCTTTCGGTCAGCTCCAGTTCCAGGCGGTTGGCCGGAAAGCCTGTTTCGGCCAAGGTTTCGGCGACGATTTCTTCTAAATTGCTGTGCAGAAACTGGTGCGGCGAAACATTCACCGCCAGCGTCAGCGGCGGCAAACCGGCTTCGATCCAGCGTTTACCCTGGCGGCAGGTTTCTTTCAGAATCCAGTTGCCGATCGCTGTAATCAGCCCTGTTTCTTCGGCGACCGGGATAAAGCGCAACGGCGGAATCAGTCCTTGGTCGGGATCCTGCCAGCGGATCAGCGCCTCGGCGCCGACAATGCGGCCATTGTCCACATTGACCTGCGGTTGATAGAACGCCCTTAGCTCGCCTTTATCAATCGCCCGGCGCAAACGGACTTCGAGGTCCATGCGTGCGCGGGCGGAATGAGTGAGCTCCTCCGAGAAATATTTGAAGCGGCCGCGTCCTTCCGCTTTGGCCTGATAAAGAGCCGTATCGGCCTGTTGCAACAACTCCACCGGGGTTGCGCCATGCTCTGGAAACAGACTGATGCCGACGCTGGCGCCGATACGCACTTCTTTGCCGTTGGATAATAGCCAAGGCTCGCCCAATGTAGTAATGATGTCATTAGCCACCCGTGCCGCATCTTCAGGATGTGCGATATTTTCCATCAGTACGGTAAATTCGTCTCCGCCCAACCGGCACAGCGTGTCGATGCCGCGCAGACGGAAATTAAGCTGCTTGGCCACCTGTTGTAACAGGTCATCGCCGGTCAAATGGCCGAAGCTGTCATTCACATCTTTGAATCGGTCCAGGTCGATCATCAGCAGCGCCAGCATTTTTTCGTCGCGCAATGCGACTTCAATGGCATGATCGACCCGAGAAAGCAGTAATAAACGATTGGGCAGGCGGGTCAGCGGGTCGTGATGGGCGAGAAAATCGAGCTGCGACTCGGTAGCCTTGAGCCGGGAAATATCGGCAAACACCCCGACATAATTGGTCACTTCGCCCGATTTGTCGGTGATCGCACTGATGCTGAGCAGCTCGGGATAGACCTCGCCGTTTTTGCGCCGGTTCCAGATTTCGCCCTGCCAATGGCCGGTCGCCGCGATGCTGGCCCACATTTCGGCGTAGAATTTCGCGTCATGTCGGCCGGAACGCAGCATGCTGGGTTGTTGGCCGATGGCTTCGGCCTCGGTATAACTGGTGATGTCGGTAAATGCGCGGTTTATCCTCAGGATGCGTTTGTTCGCATCGGTCATCAGCACACCCTCACGGGTGCTTTCAAAAACCGTGGCGGCCTGAAGCAGGCGATCATCGCTCAGCTTGCGTTCGGTAATGTCGCGCACGCCAATAACATAGGCCTTGCGACCTTCCCACTCAATCGGAGCGGATCTCAATTCAGCCCAGCCTAAACCACTGCGGCGAACCAGGTTGATTTCCTGGGGAGCGTCACTCGGACTGACCGGAATCGCAAGCTTGGTCCCCAACAGCGCATCCTGGTCGAAAATGCGTTCGGCGCTCCGGTTGGTATACAGGACAAAACCCAGCTCATCGACGACCAATATGCCATCGGTAATAGTCTCAAGAATCAGGTCCAGGTTGGCTAGAGCGGGGGTCATGTGCTTAGGTATTGGGCTGGTTGGCGGTTTATTGTGAGCATTCCAACAGCCCGTTCGTCCTGAGCTTGTCGAAGGATGAGCGGGATGATGTTGGAATGCTCAACTGCGGTTTTTAGGATAATGGATGTTTTCACAGGTTCGTTAGCGTAACTTGGCTCGTAAAAATCACATGATAACGGTATCTGATCCATTGCTATGGTGGGAGGTAATGGAGGCTATCACTTCCGGCATTTTGGTCAGGTTACCCAGCAATTTCAATACCGGCGTCGGCAGGTCTCGCACCAGCATCGGCGTGGCGAATATATTTTGCGACAGCGCTTTTTCAGGCATCTCCAGCACTTCCACCACATCCAGCCGCCAGTATCCCGGTTTATAGGTAGCCGCCAGGACCGTGCTGAGCTGCTCAACCAGCATTCTGAATTCGGCGTTCAGGGAAACGATATACAGCGTCAGAAGCAGTTTGTCGCCTTCCTTGTTCACTTCCGTCGGCCGACGGATAGAACTGGCGACGTGTTTGATTTGTTTGGACGACAGCGGCTTACTCGCAAGCTGGAAGCTCAAGCCTTCATCGAGGACAACTTTGAGTTGTTCCATGTATTCATGGGCAAAAGCCGTCACGATGTAGATATTCATTGTGTCATCTATCGCTTTCAGGCGGCGCAAGGTTTCGACGCCATCCATGCCCGGCATCCTGAGATCGAGAAAAATCAGGTCGGGGCGTTCCGCCTTCGCCATTTCGACGCCTTGCAAGCCATTCTCCGCCTCGCGCAGGTCATAGCCGGCCTCGCCCAGCACCAGGCTGAATGCTCCGCGCACGGCCGGATCGTCATCGATGACCAGTATTTTGTTTGACATCATTCCCCCTACTAAACTGATCGGCTATTTTGAATTGTAATTTCATGCAACAACCGCTTATAACCTCATTATATGTAATTTTATTATACGCGATTATATTTCCTCCGGTTTCTTCGATTAAACGGTGAGACACCGACAAACCCAGCCCCGTTCCTTTTCCCGGCGGTTTGGTGGTGAAGAACGGATCGAATATCCGGCTGAGAATGGCGTCAGGAATGCCCGGTCCATTGTCGGCTATGGTCAATTCCACCATCGCGCCATTCCGTTGCGCTGCGATGTCGATGCGGGGGTGGTCGCGGCCCGACAAGGCGTCTCTGGCGTTGAGCAATAGATTGATCAGTATCTGTTGCAGACTGTCGGCGTCACATACAATCAACGGCAAGTTATCGGGTAATTCGATATGCAGCTGGATATTGGATTTTTTAAATTCCCCGTCTAATAGAGACAAAGTTTGGCTGACCGTCTCGCTGATTTGCGACGCACCAGTCAGATGTGACTTAGTTCTAACATAAATCAGCATATTGCGCACGATGGTCTTGATGCGCTCGATTTCATGCAGGGCTTTACCCAGCATCTCACGGGTTTTAGGATCGGTTGCTTTACTTTCGGCAAACTCGACAAAGTTCATCAAGCCCATTAACGGATTGTTGATTTCATGCGCGACACCGCCGACCAGGGTACCGAGAGCGGACAGTTTTTCCATCTGCATCATGTGTTCCCGGCTCTCCTGCAGCTGCGTATAAGCATGGCGCGTTTCGTTCAGCAAACGGGCGTTTTCCAGGGAAATCGCGGCGTGGGAGGTCAACAACTCGGTCATGACGCTCTTTTCGGTGGTGAAGATGCCCTCGGACAGCCGGTTTTCCAGGTAAAGTACGCCGACCAGCTCGCCTTGCTTGATCATCGGCAGGCACAGCACCGAGCGCAAGCCCAGCATCTGCACTTCGGGCGCATTTTGGAAGTCGCCCTCGGTGCCGGCATCGCGCAGCACTACTTTTTCGTGGGTGCGGTACACGTAATTGACGATGGCTTGGCAAACGCCGACCGCTTTGGTCAGACTGTAGTGCTGAGGGTTGATGGCCTGCTTTTTGCCGACATGGTGTTCCGCGACGATGACCAGTTCGTCCTGTTCCTTGATCAGCAAATAGCCGTGCTGCGCGCCGGAACTTTCCAATTCCACATTCATGATTTTTTGCAGCAGTTGCGCCAGGTCGATTTCGGCCGACAGCGCCAGCGCGGATTTCATCAGGTAGTTAATATCGAGATTGGGCAGGGTGGACAGTTCCATTATCTCGGTTTCGCTTTCCGGGTCCTGTAGCGATTTGCCCGGCTGGGCAACGTCGCACTGTTCCTGTAGCCGGGCGGCTTTGCTATCGGCGCGGCAGGAAAGATACAGCCGTCGCGCCTCGGCATAGTAGATGGCGGCATCGCCCAGCGCGGTTTTTGTCAGTAAGTCGCCCAGGCTTTCGAACAAATGTCCGGTAAGCAGGTCGTATTGTTGCGCCTGCGCTTCGGCAATCGCGTCCAGGTACAGATTGCGCGCTTCGCGGGGTTCGCCTTTGACGCGGGCGATTTCGGCGCGAATAAAGGCCAGATAAGGCCGAAGCAAAGGGCCGAGCCGCGCCCAGGTTTCGATATTTTGCAGCAGCGGAGCGATTTCCGCTTCGATTTCCGTCCACGTCGATTCGGCGGGCAGGCGCAATCGGTTGAGAATGCGGAACACAAACCATAAGCGTTTCAGCACGTTATCGGTCAGTCCATGCAGATAACGCTCGACCGCAGCCAGCGAAACCGCTGCCGCCGCGTAGTCGCCCAGATAATGTCGGCTGATGCCGAGCAGCACAAAGTAGCTGCCGGACGCGGCGACATAATTGTCAGTCGCCCAGCGTTGCAGCGTTTCTTCCATCGCCACCGGCCGGTAATCCGTTTTCATCGGAGCCACCGAGCCTGCCAGCACGGCTTCCGCCAGGGCCAGTGAGAAAGACAGTTGGTTTTTGCGCGAGAAGCTCAGGCACTCCTCGGCGGTTTCTTCGATCAGGTGTAGATTCTTGCCCTGAACCTGCAAATTCCACATCAGCGGGCCGTAGGACAAGCCGGCGTTGTACAAGTCGCCGCAGTTCTTGCCGCACTGGATGCCCTTTAAACAGTAGTCGGTGATGGCGGCGGGGTGGCTGCGAGAGTGCATATTGCACCAGACGATGCCGTTCATGCCGCGCGTGGCTCCGAAGGTATTCGGGTATTTCGCGCACAGGTCATGCGCCAGGTCCTCGTAACGGAAAGCGAGCTCGAATTTTTCTTGCTCGCCCAAATTGAGTCCCATGATCGAGAAAGAATAGATGACCGACTCATCCATGCCGCCCGCCAGGCAAAGCTGGGTCGATTGCGCGGCGGACAGGTACAGTTGCTCTACCAGCCCGGACATGTAGAGATCGGGGATCAGCTCGCTGTAAAAGGCGAGTTCAATCTTGCTTTTGCGGTCCTGGGTAAAGGGCATGTGCAGGATGGTATTCCACACATCGTCCTGCGCTTCGATCTGCGCCATCAGGGCTTGGGTGTGCCGCCGGGCCAGATCCGGGGCTGCGGGTATGGATTTGCCGAAATAGGCCAGGCCGCGGTTGGCGGTTTCGATGGCTTTGTTAAAATTGCCGAAAGAGGACAGCGAAGTCGTCTGTTCGGCCAGCGCTTCGGCCTTGTCAAAATCGCTGACGGCATGCTCGATCAGTTGATTGATTAGCGATTCGGAGGCTTCGTAGCGGCCGCGCATCAGGTCGGTTTTCGCCAATCGCTGGTAGATGCGGAAGGTCATCTCGTAAGCGCTGTTCCAGCAATCCGGCGGCAACAGATCGTGTGCAATGGAAAAGAAGTCGTTGGCGGCGTCCCCGGCCAGCGCATCCAGCGCCTTGTTTCCGGCATGGAAGTTAATATCGACCAGGCGGTAAAGCGTGGCTTGATCCATATCGGCCGGACGCCCCCGGTTAAGGTGCATCGCAATATTGAATAAATTATCCTGTACCTCAAGATTCGCACCTGCCGGTATCTCATTCAACAGACGGTTGCCGATACGCCAGTGAATACCGGGGCGCGCCTGTTCATCGACTTGGCGCAGCACCGCTTCCTGCACCCGGTCATGCACAAATTGCAGGTCGGATTTGTTCTCCAGCAGCATCCCCAGCGTCAGTACCGGTTTCAGGTTTTCGAACAGTTGTTCCAGGCTCATGTCGAGCACCTGCGCCACCTCCGCGGCCGTGAAGCGGTTGCCCATGCAGGCGCAGTAGTTGAGGATGTGCAATGCGGCGGGCGGCAGCGTGCGCACTTTGGAGCTGAATAATTCGACCACGGTGGCGGGCATCCGCGCATCGCGGATCTTGTTCATATCCCATTGCCAGTGTTGCTGTTCGTCCGTGTGCAGCAGATTCTCGTTGTACAGCCAAGCCAAACTCTCGCTGACAAACAGCGGATTGCCCTCGGTCAGCCGCGCGATAAATTGAGACAGGTTGGCGGTCGTCCCCAGCGGCGAATCCAGGATATAAGCCACCATCTCGTGGCAATCGTCTTCATCCAGCGCATTTAGCCGGATTTCCTGCAATGCGTCTTTGCGCTCCCGAATGTTGCGGATCAGTTTGGTCAGCGGATGGGCGGCATCGACCTCGTTGTGACGGTAGGCTCCGATAAAAAACAAATAAGGATGTTCTTTATGATTGGCGAAAATAGTCTGCAAAAAATCGAAGGTGGCGGTGTCGCACCATTGCAAATCGTCAATGAACAGCACCAGCGGATGCGCTTCGTCGGCCAGGCAGGCGAGAAAACGCCCGAACAGATTATTGAAGCGGTTGCGCGCTTCGACCGGCGGCAGATGCGCCACTTCCGGCTGCGCGCCGATGATGAATTCAAGTTCCGGCACCACGTCAATAATCACGCGGCCATCGCGGCCCACCGCATCGAGAATCTTGGTCCGCCACTGCGCCACCTGCGCATCGCTTTCGGTCAAAAAGGTGCGCATCAGATTGCGTAGCGCCTGGATCAGCGAGCTGTAGGGGATATTTTTCTGATACTGGTCGAACTTGCCCGAGGTGAAATAACCGCGATGGCGTACCAGCGGCTTTTGCAGCTCTTGAATCAGTCGGGTCTTGCCGATGCCGGACAGGCCGGAGATGAACACCGAACGGAATGCGCCGCGCATGACCTCGTCGTATTCGCGCCGGATCAGCTCGCATTCCGCATGACGTCCGACCATTTTTGAAATGAAAATCATGCGCTTGCTGCGGTCGCGCAAGCCGACCGGGAAATCGGCAATTGCGCCGGTTGCCGCATAGTCCTCGTGACAGCGAATCAGGTCTGCCAATAATCCTGCCGCGCTTTGATAACGCTTTTCCGGCTGCTTGAATGTCAGTTTGGCGATGATTTTACTGAGCTGCTCCGGGATTTTTGCATTGCTTTCATGCACTTTGGGCGGCTCTTCAGCCAGGTGCGAGTGTATCAGTTCCAGCGGGTCGGTGGAAAAAAACGGCAGCTTGCCGGTCAGCAGCTCGTAGAACACGATGCCCGTCGAATAAAGGTCGGTGGAAAAATCCACCCGATAGTTGATGCGCCCTGTTTGTTCGGGAGAAGTATAGGCCAGTGTGCCGCGCACAAACTCGGGGTCATAGATGAAATGGCTGACATCGCGGATGTCCAGCGGCGTGATGAAATCGGTCAGGCGCAAGGTGAGCGTGCCCGGCTGCACCAGAATGTTGTGCGGCTTGACGCCGCCGTGGGTGATGCCGGCTTCATGCACGGCCTGCAAAGTGTCCGCCAGCATGCAGGCGATCTTGAAAAAATCCGTCAGATTGATGTGCCGTTGCTGATCGGTCCAGGCCTTCAGCGTCTGCCCGGCAAACCAGGGTTGCACGATAAACTGCACGCCGGCATCCGAATCCAGGGCGATAGGCGTGCAGGCGCGCGGGTCGTGCAGCACCTTGAGGCGCTCGATTTTTTGCTGCAAATGGCGCGATTGATCATCCCAGCCGGACAGCAGTTTGAGTAGTTTGAACACCAGCGGCTGCTCAGGCCTGTTCTTGTGATAGCCTTTATAGACTTGCGATTGCAGGCTCTCGCCGAGTTTCTCGGTGAGTATGTAGGATTGGAATTTAGGTGTATCCGGTATCCGGCTTCTTTTCATAATATTTTTCAATCCGCGTCGTGTCGATCGGATTATTCTACGCTTTTGTCATCGGCATCGGTTTAAGTGGGAAAATCCATATAATGTGTTTGCAAAACTGCAAATAGCTAATTTTACTTTGTTAGATTATACGCAAGCTCGTCATGCCCGCCGGGAAGCGGGTATCCAGTGCCAAGGATGGTCAGCTTAAATCCATCCCAGGAGCCTGGATTCCGGCACAAATCCGTCTGGAACGGATTTGCATTAACCCGAAGAGTGTCAGCAGGATAGCCTGACATGAATCCCTGCCGGAATGACGATTCTGGATATTATGTGTTCATTAAATATGACAAAGTAGAACTAAGATCGTGCATGAAATAACTTGAGCAAATTTTATTTTTAAACCATGAAGCGCATGAAGGATTTAAGTCTTCATGCGCTTCATGGTGATTGCTTAAATTAATTTATACATGTTCCTAACCATGTGTCTTCGTGGTCAATTAAAGGCTTTATGAAGTATAAGAAACCATTTTCATCCGCAAGGTCAATTTGTATTTTAATACGGGTTATCAGACTATGGCCGGCACACAAACCCAATAGCACCGATTGACAACATGAATCCAATATTAGAAATATTCTCCCAAGGCGAAGAAGTCGTGACCGGGCAAATCGTCGATACCAATGCGGCCTGGTTGTCGGAGCGGGCCGTAGCCCTGGGCTTTACGGTCGCGCGGCATACCGCCGTAGGCGACAAGCTGGATGATTTGATCGCGCTGCTGCGGGAAATTGCACAGCGTGCGGATTGTTGCATTTGCACGGGCGGGCTCGGGCCTACCAGCGACGATTTGACCGCCGAGGCTGTCGCCAAGGCGTTCGGCCTGCCGCTGGAATTCGACGGGATTGCCTTTGAACAGATTCAACGGTTTTTTGCGCGCAGAAACCGGGTCATGCCCGAGTCGAACCGCAAGCAGGCGATGTTTCCGAAAGGTGCGGAGCGTATCGACAATGCCTGGGGTACTGCGCCGGGTTTTTCCTTGCAAGCCGGGCGCTGCTGGTTTTCCTTTGTGCCGGGCGTGCCTTCGGAAATGCGCCATTTGTTCCTGGAGTCCATACAGCCGACATTGGCAAGCCGGTTTTTATTGCGGCCCGGCAAGCTGGTTAGCATCAAAACCCTCGGCATAGGCGAGTCATCGATTCAGCAACTCATCGGCGGTGTTGAAATTCCGGCTCAAGTGCAGTTGGGTTTTCGGGCGAGTCCCGATGATGTGCAAACCAAGTTGCTGTTTCCGCATGATTATCCCGAAGCAGACATGACGGCATTGGTGTCCGAAGTTGCAGGTCAACTGGGCGATCATGTTTTTGCCATTGACGGTTTCGGGCAGGCCGGCGGCGACTTGGCCTTTGTGATTGATCGGCTGATGACGGCCGGAAAATACACGCTGGCTGTCGTGGAAACAGTCAGTCAAGGATTGCTGGCGGCCAAGTGCGTAGGCGCAGATTGGCTGCTGGAAGCACGCTATGAGCAGTCGGTGGAAAGGTTGGTGCAAAAACTTGCGGTTACCGTCAATGCCGACAAATTCGCCGGGAGCGAACTTGAACAGCCAACAGCTGGCCCGAAGGGTGAAATACAGGAATGTATTTCATATGATTTACCGGCAACCGCACAGGCCATTGCCGCTGAAATACAAAAGACCAGCGCGGCCGATTTTGTGCTGGTTCAGCTGAATGGCGGAGACAATAAAACATTTCGCGATAAAGACCGGGCCATTATTCTATATAATACGTTGCTGACTGGAGACGGATTTCATCAAACCACCCATTCCGTGGCAGGTCCTATCAACGTCAAGCAAAATCAGGCGGCGTTGCTGGCACTGGATTTATTACGACGCTATTTACAACATAAAGAACTTTAAAATGCCCTTATTACGATTGTCCAACGTTTCCATTGCTTACGGAACTCACGCTTTATTAAACAATGCCGATTTTCAGCTGGATGCCGGGGAGCGGGTAGGCTTGTTAGGTCGCAACGGCGAGGGCAAATCGACCTTGATGAAGATCATTGCCGGCAACATCCAGGCCGATCACGGCGAGATTTGGCGGCAACCGGGATTAAGGTTGGCATGTCTGGAGCAAACGCCCGAATTGCCTGACGATGCGACCATCTACGATGCCGTTGCCGGTGGTCTGGGCGAACTGGGCGAGTGGATCACCCGTTATCATGCGCTGTCGTTAACGATGGATTACGATGATGAAAAGGCCTTGAATGAGCTGGGCGATTTGCAGCACAAGCTGGAAGCCCATAACGGCTGGCATTTCCAGCAGCGAGTCGAAACCACCTTAAGCAAGTTGGACTTGCCCGGCGAATTGAAAATCAGCGGCTTGTCCGGCGGTTGGAAGCGCCGCGTAGCCTTGGCCAGAGCTCTGGTCATAGAGCCGGAAGTGTTGTTGCTGGATGAACCGACCAACCATCTGGATTTTGAAAGCATCAGCTGGCTGGAAGAACAAATCCTCAATTTCCAAGGCGCGGTATTGTTTGTGACCCATGATCGCTCGTTCCTGCAAAAATTGGCGACCCGCATTATCGATCTGGATCGCGGCAATCTGGTGTCCTGGCAGGGCAGTTATGACGATTTTTTGACTCGCAAGGCCGCCGCGCTGGAGGACGAAGCCAACCAGAATGCCGAGTTCGACAAGAAGCTGGCCGACGAGGAAGTCTGGATCAGGCAAGGCGTAAAAGCCCGGCGCACACGTAATGAAGGCCGCGTCAGGGCGTTGGAGAAATTGCGTAACGAACGCGCCCAGCGCCGCAACACCCAAGGCACCAGCAAAATATCCCTGGACCGGGGCGATGCGTCCGGTAAGAAAGTGATCGAAGTCAACGACATCAGCTTTGCTTACCAGGACCGGCAGATTATCAAGCATTTTTCCACGCTGATTCAGCGGGGCGACAAAATCGGTTTGATCGGCGCGAACGGCGCAGGCAAATCGACGTTGTTGAAATTGCTGTTAAAGCAGCTGGAACCGGACAGCGGCGCGGTAGAGCAGGGTACCCGGCTTGAAATCGCCTACTTCGACCAGTTGCGCGACCAGCTCGACCCGGAAATGACTGTCGCCGACACCGTCGCCGACGGCAACGATTTTGTCGAAATCGCCGGAAACAAAAGACATGTGATGTCGTATCTGGGGGATTTTCTGTTTGCTCCGGCCAGGGCGCGTTCCCCGGTAAAAAGTTTGTCGGGCGGCGAGAAAAACCGTTTGCTGCTGGCCAGGCTGTTTACCAAGCCGTCCAACCTGATCGTTATGGACGAACCAACCAATGACCTGGATTTGGAAACCCTGGAATTGTTGGAAGAAAAACTGGTCGATTTTGACGGCACCTTGTTGCTGGTCAGCCATGACCGGGCTTTCCTGGACAACGTCGTGACCAGCGTCTTTGTGCTTGACGGCTCAGGGGACGTCGATGAGTTTGTCGGCGGTTACAGCGATTGGCTGAACCATGTCAAGCAGGCGAAACAGGCCGAAACAACTGCCAAGGTGACCAAGCAGGAAAAACCGGCGGCACAGACTTCCGCGCCTACCGCAGCCAAAAAGAAATTAAGCTTTAAGGAGCAGCAGGAACTGGATAAGTTGCCGGAACTGATTAATGATCTGGAAACCCGGCAAGCGGAATTAAACCAGCAAATCAGTGCGCCGGAGTTCTATAAAAAAGACCAAGCTGTCGTTGCCAAGACACTGGACGAACTGAAACTGATCGATGCCGAACTGGAGCGGGTTTATCACCGGTGGGATGAGCTGGAAGCGATGCGCTAAGCAAGCGGCGGTTACCAAAAGCAGAAAGGCCATTGCGCTAAAACGCAATATCGATTATTCTACGCGGCTTCCCGCTATCTGCGGGGAGCAAAAAAAATAGTTAGGAGAGATGGCCGAGTGGTCGAAGGCGCACGCCTGGAAAGTGTGTATACGGCAACGTATCGAGGGTTCGAACCCCTCTCTCTCCGCCACCTAACATCCTGCGCGCACGATGTATTTTGTGACCGCTTGCTCTATTCGTTAGCACATTCAATTCTTCAAGCCGCCATCTCTTTGTCGCATCGCTAAACTGAAAGGCTTGACATTGCCATTGCGCGTCTATAGAATGCGCTCAGCTTGAAATTGTTTTACCGTTATGCTTACCGCTACGAAGTTCGTCATGTAATTGTTCTTCCGTTATCATTAAGTAATTCTTTAATTTCCCAGCTCCATCGGCCTTTATAAGGCTTCAATTACTACAAATTAGGATTACACAAAATGACTACAGGTATAGTTAAATGGTTTAACGCTGAAAAAGGTTTTGGTTTCATTCAGCAAGAAAACGGCCCAGATGTTTTTGTTCACTTTCGCAACATCAACAGCTCCGGCTTTAAATCTCTTGATGAAGGACAGAAAGTACAGTTTACTGTCACTCAAGGACAAAAAGGCCCGCAAGCAGAAGAAGTAACAATCGTCTAATTGCCGGCAAACAAAACCGTAGCTTTTTCGGGAGCTACGGTTTTTTTATGCCTGTTAGTCAGTAAAGCAGCCAACTTTTGCCGTTATAATATTATTGATAATTTCTTCATTAGAACGCTTTATCCCGTTATTTGTACCAGTTGAAATATTAATTTAGCAACTGTTGGTCAATTTTTGACGAGATCGTCAAAAATCAGGATTATCGGCTTGAACAAATATATCTAAAATAATAACCCACGAGGAGAAAAATATGGTTGTATTTGCAAATCCATTAACCCAACAAATCACCGATTTTATTTCCGAAATAGGTATCCCTGTACAGGCAGGAGAAATTCCCGATAATGTTGTTTTGCCCGGTATTTTGATCGATAAAGGCGTATTGGTAGTGGACGAAACCAAGTTGAAATATCCGGGAGATTTATTGCATGAGGCCGGACATTTAGCCGTTATGGACGGTGCGCAACGCAACATTTTATGTAACGACGTCAGCAAAAATGCCGGTGATGAAATAGCTGCGTTAGCTTGGTCGTGGGCGGCGCTGGTGCATTTAAACCTGAAGCCGGAAGTTGTGTTTCATCCCGATGGCTATAAAGGCGAATCGGAATGGTTGATAGATATTTTTAGCAACGGCAGCAATCTGGGAGTACCACTGTTGCAGTGGATGGGGTTGACTGCGGAACCGAGCAAGGCCGAGCAATTAGGCTGGAAAGCGTTTCCACAGATGCAACGTTGGTTAAGGGAATAGCAATGTATTGGCTGCTTCAAGTATAAATCACCCATTTAAAGATAAATTTAGAAATCGCCAATCCTTGAAAGTCTCAACAGAATCGAACTAACCCAAAGCACGGGGTTTGTGCTCAGTTTTCAGCTTGGCGAGGTAAGCCGGATGGGTGACGGACGGCTCGTCACCTCGGACCGATAAAACAGACTTGCCCGATTGCATGGCTTTTAATGATGGGTTCTGCTTGGATTATTGTGCGGCGAACCTGCTATTCTCAAGCAAACATTATCTCATAGTAGAGTTTGTTATCATTAACCCCCGGGTTGATTGATAATATAGGCCCCATCAGCCATTGATTCTGTCCCAATTCGGCATGCTCAACAAGATAAATATCTTGCGTCAACAGTATATCGGGCGGCCCTGTAAAGACCAATGATAACGGAGTGCGAAATTGTTCCGGTATATTGCGGCGCGGTAATTCCGCTACATCGATTAATTGCAAGTCGATTAGGCCTGCTTGTGTGTGTATTGTAAAGTTTGTGCCCACTAACGGAGAGGCTTGTTCAAGACTAAGATTCATTGCTAACCTTTAGATAGAGTTGCGTCAAAAGCCGACGGAGTGCATGATAGCAGAAAAAATATTTTAAACTTCGTAAAAAAATTTATAGATATGTCGCCGCCCGATTTTCATTTACGTTCCGTTCATGAGCGCGATCAAGAATTTATCGACATACTTTACCGCTCAACCCGCGAAGATTTGCTCATGTTACCGATGGATCCGGTCTTTATCGACAACTTGGTTCGATCTCAGCAGCAGATTCATGCATTTGGAGTGCAGCAGAACTATCCAAATGCTCAAACCAAAATTCTCGAATCTCAAAGTCAAGCGCTGGGGCGCATGATATACGAGCATGCTACCGGCGATATTCGCCTGATCGACATTGCAGTCCTGCCTAGCGCTCAAGGACAGGGTTTGGCGCGATATATGTTGCAGTACCTTCAACAAATGGCCGGAACCCATCAGGTAAGCTTGAGTTTGCGTGTGGTAAAAAATAACTTCAAAGCGCGCCGGCTCTATCTTTCTGCCGGCTTCCAAATTGTTGACGAAGATGCACTGAGCGAACAGATGCGCTGGCGAGCTGGAATTACGGTATGAAACAGGTTACCCGCTATTTGCGTTTGCCGTTCGAATTCGATCTGACCGCATTGCAAATCGATTTGCAGCGCGTAATGCCGGATCAATGGGTGCCTCATTACAATGACCAGGCTGCCGGCGCCGGGTATTGGCACTGTCAGGCGTTGCGTTCTCCACATGGACGTAGCGACGATATTTTGGCATTTTCGAATAATCAATTCCTGGATACGCCGCTATTGGCGCACTGCCCTTATTTTCAGCAGGTTCTGCAACGCTTCAAATGCGAAACTTGCGCCGTGCGCTTGATGGCATTGGCGCCCGGCGGCGTCATCCACGAGCATACCGATCCCGGAACCAATTTCGAAGATGGCTTGGCGCGCTTGCATATTCCTGTTATCACCGATCCTGAGGTATTATTCTGGCTGGATGGCGAGCCGATTCATTTTACCGCGGGCGGCACTTGGTACATGAATGCCAATTGCAGGCACCGGGTTGAAAACTCTAGCAAGGTGCATCGTATTCATTTAGTGCTTGATTGCATCCCGAACCAATGGCTGACCGATATATTTAACGCTGCCGGATTTGTTGCTAATCCCGAACCGAAATATGGCGACCCCAGTATCACCGATGCTAATGTACTGGAAGTTATTGCTGAATTGAGGCAAAGCGGCACTGCGGCAGCATTGAGTTTGGCTAATCGATTGGATGCGGCGCGCTAAATAAACACAATTAAGCGATAGTTGCGCTTTCTCTCTCTTAATAAAATAATATCGGCAGTAGTGCGCGGCTCTGTGAAAGAAAAGTTGGGGATTTAATCAATATATTCAGTCATTTATTTGTCGATGCCGCGTAAATTGCTCGCCGGTCCGACTAGCCCCTGATCTTTTTTGTTTTATTTAACGATATGTTCTGCTATCTTTCGCCCCGGTCAGCTGACTAGCTTGGCTAGAAGTAAAAATTGGGCATAGCACTGACTTTTCCAATTAAGTAAACAATAAATTGCGGCTGTGAATTAAATTCAAACCTTAGTTTCATCTTACCGATTGGAGTTTGAGTAAAATTGTATTACCGGTAACCAGTGCTTAATTTCAAAAAAATCGGGGGCGTATTGTTTTGTGTGGGCTGTTTTTTAAGGCTTTTTACTAAAAAACATAACCCTGTTTGCGTGATTAAATACTAGGCGATCTTATTGTGCAGCGGTCTATTGCCGTTGCATTTCAATCATATAGAGTAAAAGCAGGAGTTTATTATGGATGCATTTATGGGAAGCGTTCTGGCAGTGGGATTTAATTATCCGCCAAGAGGCTGGCTGTTTTGCAATGGTCAAACAGTGCCGATTCAGCAGAATGCGGCAATGTTTGCGTTATTAGGCACCATGTATGGCGGGGATGGGCAGAACACTTTCGGCATACCCGATCTGCGCGGCCGGGTCGTCGTCGGGTCGCAGGCCCAAGGGCCGGGTTTGATGAATGTTCCGCAGGGTTTAAAGGGTGGTGCAAATACTGCAACTGTGGTTAGCTCTGGCTCGGTATCATTTACAATAGGTATCAATAATCTGCCTCAACACAACCATGCCGTAACTGTACCGGGAAGTGCATTCACGGCTTCCTCAACGCTCAATGCCACTTCGAAGGGGCCGGGAGCAACGGCGCCCGCTGCTAACGCAACCTTGTGCACTACCGGTACAGGCCCAACCTCCGCTGCAATGTATCAGGCCACAACCGGTCCCGCTACGGATTTGGTTGCACTCAATAGCCAAAGTGTAACGACTACGCTTGTAGGTAATGCTAATGTTAATTCAGGTACCACTGGGACAGGTTCTGCAGTGACGGCTCCAGTTATAACCAGTGCCAACATTTCCACCATGCCTCCCTATATTGGGCTTAACTACATAATTGCGATGGAAGGCATTTTCCCTTCCAGAAATTAAACCTGCTAGGCGCGGCTTGTCCGCGCCTTCCTTCTCATACTATCCCATGTTGAATGACCAGCAGTTATTACGCGGTCGACCTGTTGCAGTCGACGCTTTGGCATCGTTGCGCAATTGGTTTCCGGTAAGTCTGCAAGGACGGGAAGTCGTTTGGCGGCATGTCCAAGGCCGCTTTACCGCTTCGTTTTTTACCGATACATTGCAACAGCAAAATCCGGCGCAACGTTATATCTGCCGCACAGGATTCGACTGGTTGAAGCGTCTGGAACCGGGGCTGATGCCGAGCGCGTTTATTTTTCATACCTCGCGTTGCGGCTCTACCTTGCTGACCCAATTATTGTCAACCCTGTCCTGTTGTATTGTGATGTCGGAGCCGCCGGTCATTGATGCTTTCTTAAATAGCCATCAAACAGAGCCTGAAACCAGTGGCGGCAGCGCGAACCTTAGGCAATTAATTCTGGCCTTGGGGCAACAGCGAACCCCCGAAGAAACTCACTTTTTCATCAAGCTCGATAGCTGGCATACTCAATTTTTGCCGATATTTCGCGCCGCTTTCCCGAATACGCCATGTTGGTTTCTCTACCGCGAACCGGAAGCCGTACTGGCTTCGCATCGACGCCAGCGCGGACCGCAGATGGTGCCCGGCATGATCGCGTCGCTGGCGGCGGAAACATTGGAGGCAGGGGATTTGGACGGCTATTGCACCAAGGTTTTGGCCGGCTTCTTCGAAGCGGCGCTCGCCAATGTAGAACACTTGCAATTAATCAATTACCGGCAATTGCCGGATGCCCTGTGGCAAGATCTGTTGCCCAGGCAAGGGCTCGATTGCACGTTGGAACAACTGGAGCGCATGCGGCAACGGGCCGGTTTTCATGCCAAAAGCCAGGGCATCCGGTTCAGCGCCGATGCGACGCCAGTCTCATCGCACCCGATACTGCAACAACGAGTCGCGCCACTGTATGCGCAGCTCGAGCAACGCCGTTGTGATGCTGTAACGTGAGCGTTGTCCAGCTCCTTTACGTTGCCTCACTGCCACTAAAAGTTAAGAAAAATAGGTCGCAAACAAATGTTAATCGAGTAGGACGCGCTTGCGCACCAAAGGTTTGGAAAGGTGATGTAGGTAGACGAGTCAAGGAATTGGTTAGGCAAACGTGCGAGGCATTTGAAATTCGGATTATAAAAGGAGTCGTCAGTAAGGATCATATTCAGAGGGTGTCCCGAATTTTGAGTAAACGAGGTTGCAGACGGGGTGCAATTTCAAAGCAAACAAAAAAGGCCTTACAAACATAAACCTGTAAGGCCTTGATATTATTGGTGGGACGTCAGGGATTCGAACCCTGGACCCATGGATTAAGAGTCCACTGCTCTACCAACTGAGCTAACATCCCAATATTTATCCGGTAATTCTAAAGGATTTTCTAAGTAAATCCAAGGACAAAATACCCGGCTTTACTTTATCTTACCCAGCGCTATAGACAATTCCTGGCTGAATTCACTCAGGACTTTGCTGAGAGCTTTGACGGTCGACGGGTAGGACGAGTCATCCAACCGGTGTTCGGTTTTGGAGTGACCATTGCTTATAAGGGTATGGTTTTTTTCATTCATGATCGACCAACGGGCTTCAAAATTTACGGCCTGCTCCGGGTTGGCGTCGAATCTGATGATGTCTATGATGATCCGATAGTCGACCGCTCCGTAAGCGCTCCAGGGATAGGCCCTGATCAGGTCGCCTGTTTGTAGTGTCGCCAGGTTGTGGGTTAACACCTGGGCGACATTATCTTTTAACGGCGACGCCCATTGATGAAATTCGGCAATGTTTACGCTGTTATCCGGCAGCCGGGTGACAATCTGCTTACGCTCAAGTAATGCCGGTATGGATACGGGACCGATGCCGATTTGGCGTTTTGTTTCAGTTGTCGTTGAGGGTGGGGGCGACTCACTCAGCGGTTCCAATACATAAAAATGGGTGGGCGGCGTCGACAGGCATGCCGAGAGCAGGGTGCAGGCCGAGACCGGTAGTAACCATTTTGAAAGTTGATTTGCCATATTACTGCTCTTCTTTGCCGCGAATTAATGAGTTGGGGTTTTGTTCCAGGTAGTCGGTCAGTTGTTTGACCGAACTTGCCGCCTGGGTCAGTTCCTGCAACAGCCGTTCCAGTTCGTAGTGGGTGGTGGAGCCGGGTTCCATAATGCTCAATACCTGGTGCGCCGAATTCATGGTTTTGTCGGCGGTATCGAGCGTTCCTTGGGCGGTGGTCAGCATGCCGGTTGCCGCCTTTGAGGTGCCTTGCAAGGTTTGCAGGGTTTTATTGGCTTCAATCGTCAAGTCCTCCAGCGGCAATTTGGCGATTTTATCCATGATGATGTTCGCGGAATGGGTGAATTGATCCAATGAGCTGGCGGTGGTCGGGAACTCGGGATAAACGCTTTGATTGTCGCTCAACACAATTTTGCTTTTCGGGTGAAAATCAAGATCGACCAGCAATTGTCCGGTCAGCAGGCTGCCGGTTTGCAATTGCGCGCGCAGGCCTTTGTTGATCAGCTGCGCCATAATATCCTTATCGCTGATGTTGCTGTCGTTATTGATTTCCTTGATGCGCGCCGGTTCTAACTCCACGGTGACCGGAATGTGGATTTCAGCGGTCTTCTTGTCCAGTTCCAGGCTGATGTCGGTGACCTTGCCGATGGCGATGCCGCGTAATTGTACCGGCGCACCTACGGTTAATCCGCGCACGGAGCCGTTAAAATACATGACGTATTTCAATGTGTTTTGATACACAACTTGAGTCGACAGATCATAGGTATCGTACAGTTGAAAAATGGTGTTTTCAGGCTGGATATTTTCAATGCTGTCCTCCGCAGAGGCGCGAAAGGCAATGCCGCCGCTTAACAAGGAAATCAACGGCCCGGTCCTGACTTTAAAACCATCGGCCCCGGCGGATAAATCGACGCCGCTGTCTATCCAGAAACGGGTATTTTTCCTGATGAACTGGTCGTAAGGTTTGTTGATGAAAACGGTCAGGCGTATCGAGTTCGCTTCATCGGATAATTTGTGGCTGAGTACTTCACCGACGGTTATGCCGTGAAAATTGATCGGCGTTCCGGGCCTCATAGAGCCCAGATTATTGGTTTCCAGAATGAAATGTGTGCCTTCGGCATTGTTTTTCAACAAGGGCGGCGCGGTCAGCCCGACAAAATGATCTTGCCTGGAACCGTCGCCCGGTTTGACCTCTATATAAGGCCCCGAGAGCAGTGTGCCAAGGCCTGAAATGCCGCCCAAGCCCACCTGGGGCCGCACCACCCAGAAGCTGGTGTTCTGGTTCAAATAGTCGGCCGCCGAGCTGTTCATTTGCGCGGTAATCAGGATGGTTTTTAAATCGTCACTGATGGTGATCGCGGTGACTTTGCCGACTTCCACATTCAGGTATTTGATTTTGGTTTTATCCACTTCCAGGCCTTCTGCGGTAGGGAAGCTGATCGTGATGACCGGGCCTTTTTCATTAATGGACTTGGCGATTAACCAGCCGCTGACCAGCAGGGCGATTAACGGCAGGAGCCACACCAGAGGCAACTCGGTTCTTTTATTGATGATTACTTCCGATACATCAGGGTCGATAAAGTCATTCATATTAGCGCTGGTTATCCCATATTAAACGTGGATCGAAACTTTTGGCGGCGAACATGGTCAACACCACGACCGCAGCAAACGCCGTTGCCGCAGGGCCTGCGATAACCTGCGCGACACCGCCCATATCGACCAAAGACACAAGAATTGAAATCATAAAAATATCCAGCATTGACCAGCGGCCTACAAAAGCGATAATCCGGTACATGACAGTCCATTTTTTCGCATGGGCTTGCCAGCGATAATGAACGTTGAGCAATAACAGGCTGATTCCCAGCAGTTTTAACAAGGGTACCAGAATACTGGCGACCAGAACCAGCAGGGCTATCGGCACCATGCCGCTGTTAACTAACGCAATAATGCCGCCGATAATGGTGTGCGGCTCTCCGACGCCCAGGCTCGTAACGGTCATGATCGGAAAAGTATTGGCCGGAATATACAGGCAGAAGGCGCTCAGCAGCAATGCGGCGGTACGTTGAAAACTGTTGGGTAGCCTGGGATGCAACTGACCGCCGCATAACGGGCAAAGCCTGTTTTTGTCGGCCCGTTTCGATAAACAGCCGCAATCATGACAACGGATAAAGCCTTGAGCCAGGGCTGTCTTTTTTGATTTCATGGTTTTAATCGTCCGATTTGCCGCCAGAACAGAACTTTATCCAGGCTGCTGGTCAGCATGCCGGTTACGATCAGCAGGGCGACAAAGGCGTAGAGTCCAAAACCGAACTTAAGCTCGGACGTGGAGGACAGTTTAACGCAGGCGACAATAATGCCTAGCATATAGACTTCCAGCATCGCCCATTCATCAATGTGTTGCAGCCAGCGCATCCAGTGGGCCAGATGCCGGTTCGGTTTATTAAAATAAAGATGCGCGCTGATCAGCAAGGACAAAATGATGTTCAGCAGCGGAAATAAAATGCTGGACAAGAACACCAGTACCGCAACGCCCCACATGTGTTCCTCGAATAACGCAAGCACGCCCGACCACAAGGTGCCGTCTTTCGCATTACCCAGCATCTTGATGCCGATTAACGGCATCAAATTGGCCGGAAACATTAATATCAGCCCGGCGATAGACAGCGCAAAAGTACGCTCGATGCTTTGTTTGCTCGGCCGTTGCAGCAGGTAGCCGCAACGGGGGCAATGCGCCTTGTCGCCGACGATAGTCTGGGTGGGGTTAAGCAATAAATCACACTCGGGGCAGGCGGTGAGGGTTATCTTGTTCATGTCGAGCGGTTAAATAATCAGGGCGTGGTGGCTATTATCCCCGTCAGCCCGCCTGTTGTCATTTTGACTAAAGCGGCGGGAGTAAAGGCAGATATTTCTTGGTTTGTAAAAAAATTAAGTTTACGATGATAAATTAGTATAAGTTTTGGGGCCGTAATATTTATTGATTCGCCAGTGCATAAAGTACTCATGTTATCACCTACGGCCCTCTTTTATCATCGTCAGGACTTATTATGAACGAAGAAGCATTGCAGTCCATCAGAAAACGGGTGTTTGAGTTAACCGTCAGCAGCGCCACTTCATCGGATTTGGATGTATTGCTTGAGCGCTTGTTTGTAATATTGCGCGACTATCACGATCTGCCGTTAGAACCGCGTGGCGCGATGGTGCTGCTTAATCCGCGGGGCCGCTACTTTCAAGTCGCGCAATTCGGCATGGAGCCCTTATGGAAATCGCAGCTGCGCTGGGATTTCGGGGTGTTTGCATCCGCCGTTATTGCGCCGGGCTGCCTGGTTGAAACGGTTTCGTTCCACCCCGGCGTTGGTGATGAACAGGCGTTGCAACAGCGACTATTTCTGTTGCCGCTTTGTATTGACGGCCAAGGAATCGGTTACACCACGATGTTTGTTCCGCTCGATTATCAGTCGTCTCCCTCCCATCTCGATTTCATGAATGAATTGGCGTATGTCCTTTCCAGTTTGATTCATCGCGCCCTGACCAATGAAACACTCCGTATTCGGGAGCTGGAACTGGAGGAAGCGCGTGCGGATGCAATCCGCAACTTGGGGGTGGCGTCCGAGTATCGCGACAACGAGACCGGTTGGCACATCATGCGCATGACCAACTTTGCCCAGGCGATTGCGAAAGCGATGGGGCTGCCGGCGGATCAGCGGGAGTTGCTCTATGTTGCGGCGCCGATGCACGATGTGGGAAAAATCGGCATTGCCGATGCGGTATTGCTAAAACCCGGCAAGCTGACGGATGATGAATTTGAAATCATGAAAACGCACACCAATATCGGCGTTTCCATCTTGATGGGTAATGACGCATTGATTGCCGCTGCGCGGGATATTGCCGGTTCGCATCATGAGCGTTGGGATGGAACCGGATACCCGCAAGGTTTGGCGGGCGAGCAGATTCCGATTTTGGCCCGGATTTGTTCGGTGGCCGATGTATTCGATGCGTTGACCTCAAAGCGGCCTTACAAAAAAGCGTGGACCGTGGAGGATGCGACCGCCTGGATTATTTCCGAATCGGGAAAGCATTTTGATCCTGCAATCGTCGACGCCTTTAAGCTTGCCATGCCGGAAATTTTACGGGTGCGCGAGCTGTACCGCGATGACATCATCGATCCCAAACACGTATTGATGCTCCCACCGGTCGAACCGAGAGAAAACGCGTGGGCGCCATGGAATGAAAGCCTCAGTGTCGGTATTGATGTCATCGACGAACATCACCGCTACCTGTTTGACCTGATCAACGATTTGTACGAGGTGGTCAGCAATAAGCTCGGAGCCCGCGAAGTGGCGCGCCTGGTCAAGGCACTGGATGCTTATGCCAAAGTGCATTTTCGCGCCGAGGAATTGATGATGACGCATTACGGCTATGAGGGCCTTAATCGCCAGGAACATCAGCATCACGCGTTCGAGGCGAAAATTTGCGAGTTTTACGAAGAGCTGCACGCGAATCCGCTGGTCGCGCAATTTGATGTATTGACTTATTTGCGCGACTGGCTGGTGAAACACATCCTGATTGAAGACGCCCAACTGCGTTCGCTGGTCACTGCGTAGAAAACGCGCCATCCATAGCGCGATGGAGCTTATTTGATCAGGAAATCCCGCATCATGCCCATATCCTCGTGTTCCAGGTTATGGCAGTGGTACATGAACAGGCCTTTAAAATCGTTAAACGGTTTTAATATCGTGACCTTCTCGCCCGGCATCACCAGAACCGTATCCTGCCAGCCGCCATCTATAAGCCCTGCTGAAACGGTGGCGTAGTTATCGGTCACATGCGCACTCACCTCCCGCTTGACGATCTGGAACTGTTCGCCATGCAAATGCATCGGATGCGGCATATCCATCATCATGCCGTGCATGCCGCCATCAAAACCGTTATCGAACTCGATTAATTGCAGGCTGTTGACCGGGATAATTTCATCCGGCTGAATGTCGTCCATTTTATAAGAGCGGCCATTAAGCAGGGCGGACATGTGCTCCATCGATAAGGTGATGGTTTTCGGATTGTTCGCATTGGCAGCGTTCTTGGTTTGCAGTTCGGTGATCGGGGTCAGCGCCTTCGGCAATGTATTGTCGCCTTGTTCCTTTTTGGCGACCCGGATTTTTAAGATCGGGTAGTCCGATCCTGAAGGCAGGGTACTGACCGACATCATGCCGCCCATCATACCGCGCCTGTGCCCCATCATACCGTGACCCATCATGCCGCCGTGCATGTCGATGTCAAACTGGAGGCTGCGCAAGGTCAGTTCGGCGCCTACCGTCCGTTCGCTAAAGTCCACCCATAGCTCCCGCCGCTGTCCCGGCGCCATCATTACATAAGCGTGTTGCTCGGGCTTTTCCAGTAAGCCGCCGTCAACGCCAATCACGGTCATAGGCGTGCCGTCATCCCAGGCGAGTTTGTAGATACGGGAATTAGAGCCGTTGACCAGCCTAAGCCGATAGGCGCGCGTCGCTACCGGCAACACGAAATCAGGCCTGCCGTTGACCAGGATCCGGTCGCCTAAAAAGCCCTGCATGCGTTGCATCATGCTAGCCGAATAAACCAGCTGGTTTTGGCCGTCAAAACTGCGGTCCTGGATCACCAGCGGCACGTCGTGGTCGCCGCTCGGCAAATGCAGCGCGTGTTCCTGGTCATCGCTGACGAGTAACAGGCCGGCCAAGCCGGAATAGACCTGCCGGGCCGTTACGCCGTGGGTGTGGGCGTGATAAAAATAAGTGCCCGCCCGGTTGAGTATCTCGAATTCATAGATATAGGTTTCGCCGCGATTGATCGCATACATCGGGTTGCCGTCCATGTTGGCGGGCACATGCAGGCCGTGCCAGTGCAGAATTGATTGCGCCGGTAAATCATTATTAAGGATCATCCTGACTTTCTGGCCTTTTTTAAAGCGCAGGGTAGGGGCCAGATAGGTGCCTTCATTATTATCAAGAATGTTTGAATCGCCTGTTATGACCTTGCCGGTGACTTTCCATACGCGGGTTTTTTCACCGTTTAAAATGGCTACATCGGCCGTGTTCATGGTCAATTCAATTTCAACGTCGGGAAGAAAATCGTCAGACGGCGTATTGACTCGGGTAAATTTGCCGGCCGCTTGCGTCCAGCTCGGGTAAGTGACCGCTCCGGCGATACCGATTGCGGCATATTTTAAAAATTTTCTGCGGTTGCAATTCGTCGTCGTTTTCATGTGGCCTTCCTCGGTTTAATTATTATTTTAGTAATTGGGGCATGCGATTTTGTATCACGGCCTCCGTAGTGTGATGAGACTACACAAGCAATAATTAGTCAATGGCGTTGTAAATTGGACGGTATGAGAGTCAAATCGAGAAAGAGGCAGGCACTGATAAACAGGCGGTTTATGCGGCCGGGAGCGGTTGCCGGGACACGAACGGCACGAATAAATAAAGCTTCGCGTCCTTCGTGTCTTCGTGGTGATGATTTTTAATTTATCGTAAAAAAATGAACCGCACTTGATAATTAAATTTAAAATAGCCAATAAACACAGTGTAAGAGACTCAATTGACAGACACGAAACATTTTTTCGGCAGTGACGGCGGCTTGGCCGAAGTCATCCCAGGCTATCAGCCGCGGGCGGCCCAGATTGAAATGGCCGAGGCCATTGCCCATGCGATCGACGCAAACCAGCATTTAATCGCCGAAGCCGGAACCGGAACCGGCAAAACCTTCGCCTATTTGGTACCCGCGATTTTATCCGGCAAAAAAGTCATCATTTCGACCGGCACCAAGAACCTTCAGGACCAGTTGTTCAACAAGGATCTGCCGGTGATCCGCAAGGCGATGAAGACGCCGTTTATCGCCGCGCTGCTAAAAGGCCGCAGCAATTATTTATGCACTTACCGGCTGAAAAACGCACTGACTTCCACGCTGGGTTTCAGCAAGGAAGATGCCGCCGCTCTGGCAAAAATAAGCTCCTGGTCGAAGCGCACCAAAACCGGCGATACCTCGGAAATGTCCGAGGTGACGGAGGCCGACCCGGTCTGGTATCAGGCGACTTCGTCATTGGATAATTGCCTGGGCCAGGATTGCCCTGATTACGCCGACTGTTTCCTGGTCAAGGCCAGGAAAAAAGCGCAGGAAAGCGAGATCCTGGTGGTTAATCATCATTTGTTGTGCGCGGACTGGTCGATACGCGACAGCGGTTTCGGCGAGTTGTTGCCCGACGCCGAGGTGGTTATCATCGACGAAGCGCACCAGCTGGCCGATACCGCATCCAATTTTTTGGGAATTACCGTCAGCGCCAAGCAGCTGAACGACTTGGCCAAAGACGCGTTGATGGAATATTTCAAGGATGCGACCGACATGCCCGCCTTGCGCACCGCCTGCGAAGACATGGAGCATGAAGTTAAAGACATGCGGCTGGCGTTCGGCATCGAGCTTAAACGCGGCGACTGGCAGGACATCGAGAATAATCCGAAAATAGCTGGTGCGTTGACGGCGGTTAAAGACCAGTTGCAGCGCCTGTCCGACCAGCTGGAACTGGCGTCGGTCAAATCCAAGGGCCTGGATTCGTGTTTCAAGCGCGCCGACGAACTGGTGCAGCAGCTAAAGATTATCCTGGAAGACAACAGCGGCAAATGGATACGCTGGTATGAAACCTATAAAAACACCTTCACCTTGAGCCGGACGCCGCTGGATATTGCGGCGGAATTCCGTTCCTTTATGCAACAACATCAGGCGGCGTGGATATTTACCTCGGCGACCTTAAGCGTGGCGAACAGGTTCGATCATTTCGCCAATAACCTGGGGCTGAGCAATGCGGCCAGCGCAAGTTGGGGCAGCCCTTTCGATTACGCCCACCAATCGCTGTTTTATCATCCGAAAGGCTTGCCGCAGCCCAATGATCCCGAATTCATCCCGCTGATCATCGAGTTTGCGGTGCCGGTGTTGGAGGCCAGCAAGGGCCGGGCGTTTTTCCTGTTTACCAGCCACCGCGCGCTGAAACAGGCGGCCGAATTATTGGAGAAAAAAATCGACTATCCGTTGCTGATTCAGGGCAGCCGCCCGAAAGCCTTGCTGCTGGAGCAGTTTAAAGAGGCGGGCAATGCCGTGTTGCTCGGCACCTCGAGTTTTTGGGAGGGCGTGGACGTCAGAGGCGAGGCCTTATCCTGCGTCATTATCGACAAACTGCCGTTCGCATCGCCCGGCGACCCGGTGTTAAAAGCGCGATTGGATGCGATGGTCAAACAGGGGCGGAACTCGTTTTTCGAATACCAACTGCCCACCGCCGTGATTGCGTTAAGGCAGGGCATAGGCCGTTTGATCCGCGACGTGACGGATAGAGGCGTATTGATGGTCTGCGATCCCAGATTGTTAAAGAAATCATACGGACAGATATTTTTAGACAGCGTACCGGCGATGAAGCGCACCCGCGATATAGAAGATGTGCGGGCGTTTTTTCAGGACGAAGAGCAGTAGAGCGTGCCGTGCGCGCCTTGAGATCTAAGGCGCGCACGGCACGCCCTACATATTGATTTTGCAGGAACAGGCATAAATTTAATCAATTACCATGAAGAGCATGAAGGACATGAAGACTTAAATTCTTCATGTCCTTCATGCTCTTCATGGTTTAAAAAGTTATTCACGCACATTCCTTAATTATCACAGAGATCGAATAATGAAACTATTGGCAGTAGAAACATCGACCGAAGCCTGCTCGGCAGCGCTGTTTATTGACGGCGAAGTGGCCGAGCGCTTTGAGCTTGCGCCCAAGGAACACACCAAGCTGATTTTGCCGATGATCGATGCCTTAATGGCGGATGCGGGCTTAAAGCCGCAACAGCTTGATGCGCTGGCGTTCAGCCGCGGCCCCGGCTCGTTTACCGGCGTGCGTATCGCCACCGGCGTGATCCAGGGCATCGCGTTGGGCGCGGACTTGCCGGTCGTGCCCGTGTCCACGCTGGCGGCTATCGCCCAGGATTTTTTCGATCACAATGACGATAACGTCGCCTTTGTCGCGATGGACGCACGGATGGATGAGATATTCTGGGGCGTTTACCGGCGCGATGCACAGGGCTATGCCGAACTGATCGGTGACGAAGCGGTGACTCCGGCCGATGCGGTTGAGTTCCCCGATCTGACCGGCGTAGGTATCGGTTCAGGCTGGGGCGTTTACAGCAAGGAATTGACGGCCCGATTGGCAGGGCGCGTCAGTCGCTATCAAGCCGAACTGCTGCCCAGAGCCGGAGCGATTGCCCGTTTAGGCGCGCGAGGTTTCGAGCAGGGCTTGGCCGTTGCGGTCGAACAGGCCATGCCGGTTTACTTGCGCGATAAAGTTGCCAAGACAGAGTTAGAGCGACGAAACCCTTAAGCCAATACCGTAAGGGCTATCAACTTAAGCCGGGACAGCCTGAGGTTAAGCCTTTTATATGTCCCGCCTTAAACGGGAAGCCCCGTTAAATTAAACGATATAAGAAAGAGCATTGGCTGGAGTGCAAGCTCTGCTTGCATTAGCAGGCAAAGCTTGCACTCCAATTTCTTCGTTTTTTCTCGTTCCCCCGCACTGCGCGGGAATGCGGTTAAAGGCGCGCTACGCCGCGAGTTGAGTGTATTCTACGCACTCCATCCATGCAGCGCGACAAACACTATCCATGCGTAACATCAGTAAATAATGATTAATTTCAGCTTCAATCTGAGTTGACATTTTCAACCAAACTTCTATTTAAACGGTTGATGTAATAGCGCGACATTGCATCTTTTAAAGTACACTCCAGGCCGAATCAACTAAAAGATGAAGTTGGAACGTGCGAAAGCCGCTCATGCTTCGACAGGTTCAGCATGAACGGCTTTCACACGCCCACCCAATCGCGGGCAGATGCAATTATTACTTGCGAACCGAGGAAAGAATCAGGTCTTGATTCAATACGATAAGCATTTTTCCGGTTGTGTTGCTTTCGGGGATGTTGACCAATGATTTCACATAGCCGCCGTCGCCGCGCAGTAATTCGTTAACCGGCTGGACTTGCGATTTCTCGAAGCTGGGAACGGCATCGAGCCCGTCAACCAACAGACCGATAGGGCCTACCTGGGTTCGGACAATGATGATTGCGCCGTTAGTCTTTTCCGCTTGATCGGAATCAATCGGCGTATTAGTCAGAATCCTGCCGTCAATGACGATAACCGGGATTTTTTCGTTGATGCCGTCGGGGCTGTTATCGCAATACATGACGCTGCCGACAATATAGGATTTTACGCCGGGCAGGGCGTTGATCATTGCAACGTCCACGGCTTCCAGTACCTCGGAGGCAAGAAATGCGTAGATCTCCTGGCCGATGTAAAACGTTGCCAGGTCGGTAACTTCGCCGGTTACCGGCTCTTGCGGGTAAGTGATGGCTACACGTTGTTCGGCAGCCGTGGCTTCGCTTTTCTCGCCGATGGGTATAAACACGAAGGCCGCTACATCATTATGATAGTCCCCCGTGGTTTTAAATTCGCGGTATCCGCGCGACGAGTAACAGCCGACGGCGTAGTACTTTTTGTTGTAAAACACGATCTTGGATTTGCCCGTGCCTTCTTGCAGCTCAAAAAACTCAGGGTCTATCCACAGAACCTCGCCATTGGTGTAATTGGAACCCTCGGTCGAAGCGATAATCCGGCCGCTGGGGCGCTCCACAAATAAGCCGAAAGAGCCGGGTTTGTCGGGCAGGCAATCCTCAAGCATGTGTTTGAATTCGGGCGTGGAGTCGAAAACGATGCCGATACCGCCGACTATTTTGTTCATGTCGTCAATATGACGGATGGCGGCATTGTAGACATAGGTTGGATTGCCTTCATACAGCCAGGATTCTTCAAAAGGCGACACCCGGTATTCCTGCGGCGAGCGCAACGAAAAAGTCTCCTGCGCGTAGGAGGCGGTCACCTGCCTGCCCAGGGCGTCCATCGGGTCGTCATGCAGATTGGACTCGGCCACGATAGTGCCTTTGATGTCGTAGATAAAAAGGCGCGTGTAGACCGTGTAAAGCTTGTTGATGTAGACCAGAATATCAGTGATTTTCGCCTTGTCTTCCGGGCTCAGGCGGCCTTCGGACAGGATGCGCCGTATTTCCGAAGTCAGCGCCCACCACCGGCAGTCATTGCTGCGCTCGTACAGGTTGCGGTCCATAATATCAATCATCAGCCGCGCGATGGACTCGGCATTGCGCAGTTCGGACGCAATCATCGTGGTATGCAGTTTGCTGCTGGAGTCGGCAAGCGCTTGGGCCGTGCGGGCGCCCATCGAACGCAGCTGTCTTAGAATCGCTTTCAGCGATAAAAGGTTGCCGTGCTGGTTGGTCGCCATGACTTGGCCGTTCCATATCACGCGGTGCAGGAACATGTTGATGTCCTGGGCGGCGGTCGCAACGATGCTGGACAGCTCGGGCGACAGCGAGTCGCCATGACGGAGAATTTCGGCATTGATCTCCTTGTCGGACGCGGAAGGAGCGAAGGCCGAATGCAATGTAATCATCGCATGGCCGTACCATTCCTGCCCGGAATAGCTCTGGTACGGGCGCCCTCTGTGCGTTACCGACAGATATTCGCGTCCGGCAAAGTCGGTTACGCCGTAGTGACGGCCTTCAGGAACGGCTTCGATGACGCGGCCAATCGGCACATGGTCGTAGTCGCTGGTGGCAATGACCACGGAATCGGCGTTCAGTAGTAGCATCACGGCTTTATCGCCTTTTTTTTGCAGGCTGCGGAAGATGCCTTCCATCTCGTTATCAAAACGAAACGACAGGCACAAAACGCCAATCACCGAGTCGTCGGTCGGGTCGACGATGCGTTTTGAATAAATAAGGGCCCGGTCCACGCCGGGGCGCAGGCTGGTTTTACCGAAGGTTTCGACATAGTCTTCTATCGAATGCAAGGTGCGGTCGATAATCGGATCGGAAATGCTTTGCGCGCCTGTCGGCGCGTTGCGGTCAAGCCGGGTCAGTATGCGGCTTTTGGCATCCAGAATGATAATGTCGTCGTATACGGTATATTTTGCGCAGTATTCATCGAGCAGCCGGTTAATCGAATCTATATCGGTTCTTTCGCCGTTTACGGAATCCAGTACAAAATTGCATATATCGGCATTGGTCGCCAGAAAGCCGATGTCTGCGGTGCGCTCGTACAGGTTGCGCACCAGAATGTCGATGGATACTTGCGCTTTGGATTCAAGCTCAAGGCAGGTTTTTTTGATTTCTTCGGATACCAGCTGGCTGTTCAATTTGCCTTCAAGATCGGCAAAACCTTTTTTTGTCGCTTCCATCGCCGGCAGTATCGTTGCGGCTTCTTTAGGGCAGCTTATTTCTGCAATCGAAGAAATAAGCCCCCAGGTTCCGTTTAAGTCGCGGAGTATTTCCTTGCACTGGGTAACACTTCGAATATAGGGGGAGAAAGTTTCAAAACGTTCAGCTTCAGTCAGCATGTCATTGATCCTGGATTATGCATTACAAATGAGATATGCATGACAAAAAGCAATATATAAGCCACATTGCTCATGACTCTACGGAGATAAGGTTTTGCGCGGTTATCGTGTATATTGCGTTTTAGTTGATGCACAATAATGGTGCGTAAATAAGGGCGATAGTTGCTAATGTTGTGCGGGCCGCTTGTATATCTTGATTTATTAGTGGTTTTTGATTGTGCCAAAGCCGACAACCCTAGTCAGGCAGGCGTAAGGATAACGGCCGCTGTTTTCAAATTCCGTTCATGCTACGATTTTGCCAATGAAAAGGAACGTTATTTTACGTTGCTTATGATGATAGAATTCGCCACTCTCAACTTATCCATATTTAGGTGAAAGCAATGCTTTATACAGCTCCAAATCAGCCAGGCAGTAAAGTTGACTTTAAATCCCGCTATCAAAATTTTATCGGCGGCCAGTGGGTCGCTCCGGTCAAAGGCCAGTATTTCGAAAATTCGAGTCCGGTTAACGGTAAGGTTTTTTGCGAAGTACCCCGCTCCAGCGCCGAAGATATTGAGCTGGCGCTGGACGCCGCCCATGCCGCCAAAGACGCCTGGGGAGCGGCCTCCGTCACCGAGCGGTCAAACAGGCTGTTAAAAATAGCCGACCGGATTGAAGCGAATCTTGAAGCATTGGCCGTTGCAGAAACCTGGGATAACGGCAAAGCGGTGCGGGAAACCCTGGCGGCTGACATACCGCTGTGCGCCGATCATTTTCGCTATTTTGCCGGGTGCATTCGCGCCCAGGAAGGTTCAATCGGCGAAATCGACCAAAATACCGTCGCTTACCATTTTCACGAACCGCTGGGCGTGGTCGGGCAGATTATTCCGTGGAATTTCCCGTTGCTGATGGCTTGCTGGAAATTGGCTCCGGCCTTGGCTGCAGGAAACTGTGTGGTCTTGAAACCGGCGGAACAAACCCCTGCATCTATTTTGGTGCTGATGGAATTGATCGGCGATTTATTGCCCGCAGGTGTGGTTAATATCGTCAACGGCTATGGCGCGGAAGCAGGGCAGGCATTAGCGACCAGTACACGGATTGCAAAAATAGCCTTTACCGGATCGACGCCGGTCGGTTCGCATATTCTAAAGTGCGCCGCCGAAAATATCATTCCGTCAACCGTTGAGTTGGGCGGAAAATCGCCGAACATTTTTTTTGAGGATGTATTAAATCAGGAAGATGATTTTGTCAGTAAATGCGTCGAGGGCGCGGTGCTGGCGTTTTTCAACCAGGGTGAAGTCTGTACCTGTCCATCCCGCTTGTTGGTGCAGGAGTCCATCTACGATGAATTCATCGCTAAGGTCATTGCGCGCGTCAAGCAGATTAAACGCGGCAACCCGTTAGACAGCGAAACGATGGTAGGCGCGCAAGCCTCTAAACAACAATTTGACAAGATTCTCGGTTATCTGCAAATTGGTAAAGACGAGGGCGCTGAAGTTTTAATCGGCGGCAAGGCTGAAGCTTTAGGCGGCGGTTTCTCTGAAGGCTACTATATCGAACCGACGATCATGAAAGGCGGTAATAAGATGCGCATTTTTCAGGAAGAAATTTTCGGCCCCGTCATATCGGTTACCACCTTTAAGGATGAGGCCGAAGCGTTAGAGATTGCCAACGACACTCAGTTTGGTTTGGGCGCGGGTGTCTGGACTCGCGATATGAATCGCTCCTACCGTATGGGGCGGGGTATTCAGGCTGGCCGGGTATGGGTTAATTGTTATCACCATTATCCGGCGCATGCGGCTTTTGGCGGTTATAAAAAATCAGGCGTGGGCCGTGAAACCCACAAGATGATGCTGAATCATTATCAGCAAACTAAAAACATGCTGGTCAGCTACGATATTAATCCATTGGGTTTTTTCTAGGAGAGCGCCGATTTAGTCCTTCGACGGGCTCAGGACGAACGGTAACGTATTGATTCCGTTCGTGGTGAGCCTGTCGAACCTGAACGGAAGCATTTTGTTCAGCGCTTCCCTAAAAAATCAGCGACATATTAGCGCCGGAACGATGGGTTCCGGCGCTTTCTCCTCTCATTATAAATCGGCGGCGAAGCCGTCATGGCATTGCCCCAAGCCCAGTCCGCGGCTCGATTACCTGAGATGCGTTTTTTTAGGCATCCTGAATAATTAAAATTATAATCAACCACGTGTTATCTGATTCCGGGTAAAACCACATACCGCTAACCAATACAGGGGGAAATCAATGGAAAGAAAAGAAGCGATGGACTTTATGATTAAGTTGCTCAAGCTTATGCTACATAAAGAAGGGTCCGATTTATTTATTACCGCCGGTTTTCCACCTGCAATAAAAATCAAAGGCAAGCTGACGCCGGTTTCGCAGCAGGCGTTATCGGCCAATGACGCCAAGGCCCTGACGCAGTGCATCATGAATGACAAGCAGCTCAAGGAATTTGAAGAAACACAAGAATGCAACTTCGCGATTGCGCCTGCCGGGCTGTCCCGGTTCCGGGTTAACGCCTATGTCCAGCAAGGCTGCCAGGGCTTGGTCGTCCGGGTCATCGCCGCAGAAATACCCAATTTCGATAAACTGGGTCTGCCGCCGATCTTAAAAGACGTGATGATGAACCAAAACGGCCTGGTTATCATGGTCGGCGGCACCGGTTCAGGTAAATCAACGTCTATGGCGGCAATGATCGATTATCGCAATGCGAACAGTTACGGCCATATCATCACGCTGGAAGATCCGATTGAATACGTGCATAGCCATAAAAACTGCGTGATCATGCAAAGGGAAGTCGGCGTCGATACCAAAAGCTGGGAAGCCGGGCTGCACAACACCTTGCGCCAGGCTCCCGATGTGATTGTGCTGGGCGAAATTCGCGACGAAGAGATTATGAATTACGGCCTAGAATTTTCCCAGACCGGTCATCTGGCGTTGGCTACCTTGCACGCGAACAACGCCAACCAGGCCATCGACCGGATTTTGGGTTTCTTTCCGATGGCGAAGCAGGCGAAATTGATGCAGGACATCTCGGTCAATTTGCGCGCGATTATTTCCCAGCGTCTGGTCAAAACTGTTGACGGTGGGCGTTGCGCGGCTATCGAGATTTTATTGAATACCCCGCTGATTTCCGATTATATCGCCAAAGGCGAGGCTTCCAGCATCAAGCCGCTGATGGCCAAATCCCGCGAACTGGGGATGCAGACCTTTGACCAAGCCTTACTGGAACTTTATCAGGCCGGGAAAATAGATTATGACGAAGCCTTGAGAAATGCCGACTCTCAAAACGAGTTGCGCTTGCAGATCAAACTGGCGTCCGGCGAGGACAGGTCGATGGGCGGGCTTTCGCTGCAATCGAAAGAGGACGGCGGCGACGAAGAGTAGGATTGCCGTTGTGATAAAGCGACTTGATTAGCAAAAAGGTCAGCTATTCATAGGAGCACGTCATACCGGCAGGGATTGCCGGTATCCAGACTACATGGATGTAAGCAACGTAAGCCGCCTCGTTCCGGCATCCGTTAAAGTGTCGATGAATCCCTGCCGGAACGATGACCGGGTAGTGATGACTCATCAGATAAAGCTCCGCAAATCGATATAGGCGGATTTCTAACCCCATCACACAAAACCAGATACCGATATGACCCTGACACCTTATTTAAAACTAATGCTGGAAAAAAATGCCGATAGCCTGTCTTTAAAGGCGGGCTCACCGGCGCTGTTGGGCTTGGGCGGGGAGGAATATCCTCTGGGTAAAAATGAGCTAAGCCCGAATATCATCAGAGAAATTACCTTCAGCCTGATTAATGACGCCCAAAAGCAGGAATTAGTCCAAAACAAAGCGCTTAATTTTCAATGCGCCGCACCTGACGGGGAAAAATTCAGGGTTAGCGCCAAGGTCGAGGATAACGGCCTGGTATTGTTGATCGTCCCCGATCCAGCGCAGGCAAAAACCGATGAGCCGGAGCCTGTCAGTTATCAGATTTTGGGAGCAACGCCGGAGGATGATTTAAACATCCTGCCGTATTTGGCGGCAATGACTGAATTGAATGCCTCGGACTTGTTTTTAACGGTCGATTCGCCGGTCAAAGCCAAAATTTACGGCAAGGTCGTGGCGCTGGACGATTTCCTGCTGACGCCCGAGCTGACCCAGTCCGGTGCATTCGGGATTATGACCCAGGAACAAATCGACGAGTTTTTAGCCAAGCGCGACCTGGACTTTGCGATCACCCTGCCGGACGGTAGCGCGCGTTTTCGCGCCAACGTCTTTTACCAGCGCAAAACCGTCGGTTTGGTGATGCGCCTGATTCCCTCGGTCATTCCGACCGGCAAGGAGCTAGGCACGCCGGATATTTTGATGGAACTGATCATGGCCAAACGGGGGCTGTTATTAATGGTAGGCGGCACCGGATCGGGCAAATCGACCACGCTGGCCGCGATGATTAACCACCGCAACGCCAATTCAGCCGGTCATATTTTAACCATCGAAGACCCGGTCGAATTCTCGCACCCGAACCTGATGTCCATCGTCAACCAGCGCGAAGTCGGCGTGGATACGGATTCCTATGCTAGGGCGCTGAAAGCCTGTTTGCGGGAAGCGCCCGATGTTATCTTGATCGGCGAGATCCGCGACCGGGAAACCATGTCGGCCGCGCTGGAACTGGCCAATACCGGCCACTTGTGCATATCGACCATGCACTCTAACAACGCGAACCAGGCCATGGAGCGGGTAGTCAACATGTTCCCCCATGATTATCATGCCCAGTTGTTTATGGATCTTGCCACCAATTTAAACGCCGTTATTTCCCAGCGCCTGATTCCCGACACGGCCGGGAAGCGCTGTGCGGCCATTGAAGTGATGATCAACACCCCTCATATCGCGAGCCTGATTTTGAAAGGGGAATTGAATGAAATTAAATCGGCTATGGCGTCGAGCGGCAGCAAAGGCATGAGGACGTTTGATGATGCACTGTATCTTTTATATAAGGACGGCAGGATCAGTCTGGAGGAAGCGCTTAAGAATGCCGACTCTAGTAACGATTTGGAAGCTAGGATTAATTTCGGCTAAGGGAATATCACCACGAAGGCGCGAAGATCACTAAGAAAAGCCAAGGTTGTAGGTTGAGCTGACGCGAGGAAGCCCAACATTCACGAGTCGCGTCTGGCGGGACGGGGGTTGCAACCCCGTCCCTAACGTTTCTCCGGTATTAGAGCTAAGTGGCTATATTAACAGTCGTAAAACGTTTCGAACGGGGCAGCATGCCCCGTCCGGCTGTCAGTAAGGGGCGGCGCGCTTGACAGGTTAGCCATCGCGCTCAAAATTTGAGATTTGCTTGCATTTCAAAACGCTTGAGAAGGTCTTGAATTCTTGGGTCACTACAACTGTTGGCGCGAATTGTGTCGTCAATCATTTTTTCTACAACGCCAGTGCGTTGTTTCAAACCATCGACAATCTGTTGCTCTGATTGTCCGGGGTTTTGCTTTTTCAATTCTTCGACTGCGCGGACAGTCACCACCCTGAAATTTGAAAGAAAACTGGAAAGTGTTTTCTGATCAGGCTTGATACATTTGCTTGCGGCGTGATTAGCTTGGACGAATTGCCCCATGATTTGCATGATGTCGAGTTTCTGTTCCGCAACTGCAAAGGGTGAAACCGCCAAAGCGGAAAATGCGATAAGAATTTTGATGAGTAACTTTTTCATGTGGGCTCCCTTTGAATTGAAATGACTAACGTTTAAATTAAGGGGTGCCGTTAGGCGTCCTGCTTGAATGATGGGTTGGACGAAGCCGCTACCGCGGAGAACACCCCGCTGAACAGCCCCCGATAAAACAATTAAAATTTAACCTCAAGCCCTCATCAGAGGGATCGTTTATCATCAAACAATGAGGTTGCCA